>RFHL01001346.1 GCA_003696875.1 Bacteroidota bacterium
CCCTGCTCCAGCCGATCTTCGATCCGCCCCACGGCGATGTTGTCCGAGGCCGAGAACTGAAACCGTACGAAATCCTGAAAAATCACCCCAATCGCCCGCCGCAGGTCGGCGGGGTCGTATTCCCGCAGGTCTCGCCCATCTAGCAGGATACGGCCATCCGTAGGATCATAGAGCCGCGAAATCAGTTTCACCAGCGTCGTCTTACCGGCCCCGTTCTCGCCCACAAGAGCGAGTTTTTCCCCCGCCTTGAGCTCGAAGGACAAGTCCCGCACGGCATACTTGCCTGAACTGGGATAGCGAAAGCTCACCCCCTCAAAAGCAAAGCCCCGGGCGATAGGCTGCGGAAACGCCTGAGGGGCCTCCGGGGCCTGGATCGAAGGCGCCATATGGAGAAAATCAAACAGATCCCGCAGGTAGAGGGCACTTTGAGCGATAAAGGAAAAACGGGAAAGCAGACTCCGCAGGTTGCTGCGCAGCTGCCGGAAGGAGCCCGCCAAAAAGGTCAGGTCGCCCAGCGAAATGTCCCCCGATACCGTGCGAATGATGAGGATGGCGTAGGCCGCATAATAGCCCAGGTCTCCTAGCCCACTTAGCCCAAAGCCCCAGCCCGCCCGCCGCACCGCCAGGTGGCGGTTGGCTTCGTAATAGCGCGCCGCCATCTCGGCGTAGCGGTCGCGCAGGTGGCCTTCCAACCCGAAGATCTTGACCTCCTTGGCGGTCTCGTCGCTGGTGCCTATGTAGCGCAGATAGTCGAGCTCCCGGCGCTCGGGCGTCCAGTTGCGGGCCAGGGAGTAGCTCCGCTGGTTGAAATGCGTCTCACTCAGAAAGGCGGGCAGCACGGCCAGCACCAGCAGCAGGATCAGCCAGGGGCTGAAGGCGACCAGCCCGGCTCCCAACAGCAGGATGCTGATGAGGCGCTCGGCTTGCTCCATCAGGTCCGACAACAAGAGAGAGCGGGTGACCGTCTGGCGGCGGGCCCGCTCCAGCTTGTCATAGAAAGCCGCATCCTCAAACTTGGGTAGGTCCAGGCGTGCCGCCTGCTCAATGAGCCGCACCGAGGTGTAGTTGGACAACAGGTCGCCCAGGAGAGCCTCTACCAGAGATATGGCCCGGCTCAGGCCTGCCCCCAGGAGGGCCAGTCCCAGCTCGGCCCCCAGCCAATACCAGAGATAGGGAGACAAGCCATTGCCAGCCTCCATGAGCCGCACGACTTCATCGATGATGAGCTTGCCAACAAAAAGGAATGTCACCGGCAGTCCGGCCTGCAACAGGCGCAGCCCGATGGTGGCCAGGGCCATGCCCCGATGGGTGTGCCACACCATCCTCAGAAAGGGCGGCAGGTAGCGCAGGGCCCGGAAGCTCTCCCGCACATCCAGGTCGCCTCCGTAACGCTGTTTTTGGGCCGAGGCCTGAAAGAGTCGCGAAAAAAAACGCATAGGAATGGATATCCTTACCGGCACTCCGATGGCCGGGGGAATAAGGGAAAAGGTGTATCTTCGTATGGCTGAAATGCTCCTGTCGCCAAATGCATATGAATCGAACGCCCCCCCTTTATGGACGCTTTCCCTTGCCTGCGGTGCAGGAACTCTCCCGTCGCCTGCAACAGGTGGCGGACAGGTTTATGGGGGAGGCACAGTTTAGTACCTATCTGACGACTTTTGATGATGAGCGCTTTTATGGCTTGGATTACGAGGAATTGGAGGAGGTGTTTCAGCGCCACGAAGGACGCCTACGCAGCCTGACGGCTTCGTGCAGCGGTCCGGACAACCGCAGTGTAAATCTCAGCATCCGCTACGCCCGCGCGGGGGCCACGCCCGACACTCAATATGTGATCGCGGCGGCCAGCCCCTTTGAAAACCGGGAGATCAGCCGCATGCTCCAGGGCGAATGGCAAGCTCCACAAAAAGAGATCGTACAGGCCCGGGCCGCCTTGGCGGCCCTGATCGCACAGGTACAAGCCTATCTCGTCGCCAAAGCAGACGCCCAACCCCTGGAGACGGAGCCCGGGCCGGAGTCCCGGCGCGTGCGGCCCCAGGCGGGCCCCAAACCACCTCCCCGCGAGGTGCGCCTCGCCTCGGCCATCACCACCGTCCGGGACAAGTTTGCCTTTGACGACAACATCGCCATTGATGTCCTGATCGACCTCCTGCAGGATGTATCTGCCCAGTACCTGGAAGAGGCGCCCTTCAACATCCGTCTCATCACGACCGACGGCGAACCCTACTCCGACATCGGCACGAAGGGCCTGCGCCGCTTTTTTGAAAAACGGCGGAGTCTGGTCCTAAAGGTCTTCATGGATGCCGCCACCTCTGAGGGTGAGCTGGTCGACCTCGTTCTCTCCTTTGGCCCACGCGCCCCCCGCCTCAACGCTGAGGTCGAGGTCTCGGCTGTTTACAGCCGAGAGATTCAAACCATCATCCGGGAGAGACTGGAGCAGTCTACCGTAGAATTTCGGGCCCCACAGGCATCGATGGTACATGAGATGTTTCGCTTCGATGAGGCCCGCTTTTCCATAGAGGCTGTCCTGCGCCTGGTCCAGGTCATTACCTCCCGGCATTTGCAAGGCGAAAAACCCACCGTTTACCTGTCCACCAACCAGGGGAAAACCTACCCTTCGCTTACCCTGGACCAAGCCCGGAACATGTTCTATCGCCATCAAGGCCAGGTGAGTTTCCTCCTTTTCGGCGTCAATGCAGCGGTGAGGGGCCAGACCTTCAGCCTGATGTTTCAGTTTCAGTCACCTGGACACGAGGCCTACGGCAGTCTGAGCATGATGTGGGGCGATGAGGAAACCCACAACCTGATCCGGGGCATCATCTGGGACCAGCTCAAACTGAAGAGCTACCAGGGAGGCGGCCCCCGCCCCCAATCTCCCAACCCACCGATCTCTGCGGTCGAGCGCCATCCCGCGGCCTTCCCGACCGATGCGACCCGAATCCAGCCCCGAACCGCGCTCGTCCTGATGCCGCTGGAAGCCTACTGGTCCGAGAGCTTGTGGCATCACCTGCAAGAGGTCATGACCTCCATTGGCTGGTCCAGCCAGCGGTCCGAGGCCCTCTTCAGCAAGGACACACTGGATGAAATCTGGGAAGATCTGGCCCGGGTAGAGTTGATCATTGCTGATGTTACCTACAAGCATCCCGGCGTGTTTTACCAGGCCGGGGTCGCCCATAGCCTGGGCAAGCGGGTGATCTTTATCACCCAACACGCCCGCGATCTCCCCGCCGACTTCCGGCGCTTTTCTCATATCGTGTACGACAACAACATTTTTGGCCTCCAAAACCTTGCGGAACGGCTCATTGAGCAAGTTCGGGTTGGCTAACCGCTTTTCATGGGGTACGCTGGTACTATTTCAGGCTTCTTGTGGGGCACCCGCTTGCGGTGGTGGCTCCCGGCGCTGATCCTGCTCGCCCTCGTGGTGACCCGCTGCAGCCAACGTCCCCAGACCTGGCTGAGTCTGGACCCCGCCAATGCCTATACCGGCACCGCCTCTTGCCAGCCTTGTCACGAGCGTATTACCGCTTCCTATCTGGAGACCGGTATGGGCAAATCCCTCTATGCCCCAGACCGAGGACGTATCATAGAAGAGTTTGGGCCAGCCGCGGTCGTCTACGACCCGCAGGTCGACTTTCACTACCGCGCTTTCTGGCAGGGGGAGGAAATGTTTATGGAAGAATTTCGCCTGGAAAACGGCGACACCACCTACCGCCGCCGGGAGCGGGTGGATTTTGTCGTTGGCTCAGGCCACCAAACTCGTTCCTACCTCATGCTCCGCCAGGATTACCTGTACGAAATGCCCCTCACCTGGTACGTGGCCAAAGGGATCTGGGACCTCAGTCCTGGCTATGACGTCAACAATCCCCGCTTTGACCGGGAGATCGGGGTAGAATGCCTGGCCTGCCATACCGGCTTCATCGACCATGTGGCGGGAAGCAAAAACCGCTATCGCTTCATTTCCGAGGGCATCGATTGCGAAAAATGCCACGGCCCCGGGCAGCGCCACATTGAGCTCATTGAGGGAGGGCAACTGATCGACGTGGGCGAAGAAACTGACTTTTCCATTGTAAACCCCAGCAAGCTCCCGCTGGAAGCACAGTTTGATGTCTGCCAGCAATGCCACCTGCAGGGGGTCAATGTGTTTGCCCCGGGCAAGGGCCCGCTGGACTTCCGGCCGGCCATGCCGCTCGATACCCTGGTCGAGGTCTTCATTGAGCAGCAGGTGGATCCCGAAGCCTTTGGCATCGCCTCCCATGCCGAGCGCCTGCAACAAGCGCGTTGCTTCATAGGCTCAGCTGGCCAGCTGACCTGCACCACCTGCCACGACCCCCATCGCAGCATCGCCACCACCGACAGCATGGTCTACGTGCGCCAGTGCCAAAGCTGTCATCAGGTGGGACACGAAGCCTTGTGCGCCATGCCCGAGGGGATGACAGGCAATTGCATCAGCTGCCACATGCCTGCGGGCGGGACAAGCGATATTCCCCATGTGCGCTTCCATGACCACAAGATCCGGGTAATCCGGCCACAGGACAGCCTGGATGTGGCGGCTGTGCAGGAATTTCTGCGGTTGCGCTGTGCTACCAGCGCTGATCCTCCCCCGGATGTAGCGGGGCAGGCCTGGCTGCTCTATTACGAGCAGCAAGAGCGGGATCCGCTTTATCTGGACCGGGCGGCAAATTTGCTGGCTCCGGACAACGCTTATGCGCAGGCGCGCCTGGCTTACTACCGCAGCGACTACGCCGCCGCCCGGGCGGCGATTGAGATCGCTATGAGGGAGCAGCCACAGGAGGCGCTCTACCCCTTTCTCTCTGGCGAAATCTACGAAGCCGCCGGCCGCTATGAGGAGGCCCTCAGCGCCTACCGCCGCAGCTGGGCGCTGCGGCCGGAGAGCATCGAAGCCGGTCTCAAGACCGGCGTGACCCTCCTCAAGGCCCGGCCGGGCCTGCCGGGCACGCTCGAAGAGGCGGCCGAGATCTTCGAAGGCCTGCGGGCGGCCAAGCCCTTTGACCGGCGGATCCTCACCAACCTGGGCTTTGTATACCTCAACCAGGGAAAACTGGGGCCCGCCGAAGCTGCCCTTGTCGAAGCCCTTGGCTACGATCCCGACGACCGGCAGGCCCTGGAAAATATGATCTTGCTACAGACTCTGAAGGGCAATGCCATTCTGGCCCGGCGCTACCTGAGGCAGCTGGGCCGGCGACATCCTGATGACCCGGCCCTGCCGGGCTTACATCAGCAAGTAGAGACCATGTAAGATTTTGGGCGAAGTCGGCGAATAATTTTCGCTTATGGTGGGACAAGGCTCTTTCCCTTTTCTCCTGAGGCCCTCTTCCCCTTTTTTTCTTCTATTTCCCATGTAATACCCAGGCGCTTTTTGTGCCTATCCTGGAGAATAGCTGTCATCATTTTTGCGAGGATCTGCTTGCTGATACTTCCCCTTGCTTATTTGTCATGCCTTCCGGGTCAGTGCCCCGACCCTCCCTGTTGCCCCTTATGTCTCTACGCGTTCTCCTCTGGAGCCTGCTCGCGGTCTGCCCACTGTGGCTCCAGGCCCAGCTCCCTCCCAATCAACCTGAGCAAGACTGCTTTGCAGCCCTGCCGGTCTGCCAGGACATCTTTGTCCAAACCGAAAGCTATTCCGGCGAGGGAGAAAATCCCGATGAGATCAGCGGGGCACACTCCTGTTTTCTGATCGGAGAGCAAAACAGTGTGTGGTATGTGTTCACCGTCCAGACCAGTGGCAGCCTTTGCTTTACCATCATGCCGGTCGACACCCTCGACGATTACGATTGGGCCCTCTTTGACCTCACCGGTCACAACTGTGCCGATATCGAAACCGACCCCAGCCTGGAGGTCGCCTGCAACTTCACCTACAACATGGGCTGCCAGGGACACACCGGCGCCAATAGCCGCACCGACTGCCCCGACCAGAACGAACCTTGCCTGCAGGTGCAGGCCGGTCGCACCTATGTCCTGAACATCAGCAACTTCACCTCTTCCAACAGTGGCTACACCCTGGATTTTTCCGCCTCCAGTGCCCAGCTCTACGACGACATCCCCCCGGAAGTGACGGGGCTGGAGCGACATTGCCAGGGCGCGACCGTGACCTTTTCTGAGAACATCCTCTGTGCGACGGTCGACCCCGGTGACTTTTCCTTCAGCGGACCCGGAGGGCCCTACACCGTCGCCGCGGTCGAGAGCCAGAACTGCGGAGCCGGGGGCGAATTTGACAACAGCTTTGACCTGATCGTCTCCCCGCCCTATGCCCAGGGTGGTACCTATACCGTTGTCCTGGTGGGCTCGGTCACCGATAACTGCGGCAACCCTGCCCTGCTGAGTACGGGGCAAGTGCAACTGCCCCCTCCGCCTCAGGCCAGCATCAACACCCATGCCCCGCAATGCGAGGAAGGTAACCAGTTTGGTTTTGGGTATCCCGGCCCTACCGCCGTGAGTGCCTATCAGTGGGATTTTGGCGATGGCAACGGCTCCAGCCTCGCCGCCCCGATCCACCGCTATCAGGACTTCGGGTCACGACAGGTGCAACTCGTGATCCGGGATGTATTTGGCTGTCAGGATACCGCCAGTACCCAGGTGGATGTGCTGCCGGGTCCCCGGGCGCTCTTCAGCGCCCCGGCGGCAGTATGCCAGCAGGATACCTTTACCCTGCTCAACGAAGTCGCCCCGCAAGG
The DNA here is from genome assembly GCA_003696875.1 of Bacteroidota bacterium. GTDB lineage: Bacteria > Bacteroidota > Bacteroidia > J057 > J057 > RFHL01. Next base: position 6,690 of record RFHL01001346.1, read on the forward strand.
CGGGGCGGCAGTGACCCAGTACAGCTGGTACCTGGCCGATGGCACGCGCTACGACAACGTCTGGTCGCCACAGCATCAGTTTGACCAACCGGGTCAATACCGGGTTTTACTGGAAGCCTTTAATACCCTGGGCTGCCGGGACACCTTCTCACGGGTGCTCACCGTCTGGCCCCTCGCCACGGTCGACTTCCTGCCCGAGGCCGAGGTCTGTATCGGTGACTCGGCTCAGCTGATCAACCTCAGTGCCATGCCAGGAGGTTTTCCCAATGACAGCATCGTCGACTGGTGGTGGGACTTTGGGGACAGCACCGGAGCGGGGGCCTTGCTGGCACCTATCCACCTGTATGACACGGCCGGGGCCTGGCCCGTCACCCTGACGGTCGAGACCAATCGAGGCTGTCGCGACAGCCTGACGCTGGACCAGATCATTCACCAACCACCACCACCGATGGTGGTGGACACGCCTGTCTGCTGGGGCCGTAAGGCCTTCCTACAAGGCCTGCCCGAGCCAGGCGGCCTCACCCACTGGTATGCCGACCCCACCGACACCCTGCCCATTCTGGTGCGGGCGGTGCTCCACACCGAACCGGTGGTCTTTCCCGACACCTTCTACGCCGAGGTGATCTCCGAGATGGGCTGTGTGAGTCCTCGCGTGCCGGTATACGCCCGGCATCATCCTCTGACCGAAGGGGAACTGATCCTCCCGAATGAACCGCTGCGCTTTCCCGATCCGCTCCTGACACCTGAGCTTGTCACCACCCTGGATTTACGCCGCTTTGCCTGGAACTTTGGCGATGGACAAACTGACAGCGTGGCCCAGCCGACTCACCGCTATGCCTACCCGGCTCGATACGAAGTCCAGCTATTGGCCACCGATGTGCATGGCTGTCCGCACCGCTGGTCCTCGACCGTGGTCGTTCAGCAGCACGCTTTTGTGGCGGTGCCCTCCGCTTTCTCCCCTAATGGTGATGGCTTCAACGACGAACTCTTCGTTGCGGCGGGCGACCTGGCCCAGTTTCGCCTCGCGGTCTACCGCCGCGACGGGCGGGAAGTATTTGCCGCCACCCAGCCCGACTTTCGGTGGAATGGCACCAGTGCCCAGGGGCATCCCCTTCCGCCAGGGGTGTACGTCTACCGGGTATCCGGTCTCGACCATACCGGCAATCCCCTGGACCAGGTAGGGACCATTACCCTGTTGCGGTAGCACCTTCTACCTTGTCGATCCCGCCGGGCTTGCGTATTTTGGCCGTCCCAAAAGGCCCAAAGCTCTGTCTCATGTGGCAACGTCTTACATCCTGGCTGGTCCGGTACCGCCCCTTCGTCTACGGCCTCCTGGTCGGAGGCTTCATGCTCTGGGCCTATTTTCGGGTGACCGCTTTTGCTGCGACGGCCCATCCGGCCACGATCTGGATGCGCATTTTTTCCTACCGGGACTTCAACAGTTGGGCGGATATCTGGACCTATATGCGGGACCTTCGCACCGGCATCCCGCCGGTGTTATCCTTTCTGGAGGTAGCGAGCTTCAAAGTCTTTGGCAGCCTCGGCTGGCTGGTCAAGGGTGTGTACCGTTACAGCATCATCCTGATGTTGCTGCTGCCGCTGCTGCTCACTGCGGGCCGCTGGCGCCACCTGTTGCTCACCCTCGGTATGGCCAGCATCCTGCTGGCGTCCATCCTCTACATTCACCCTGGCAATCCGCAGCTGTACGATGTGATGCTGCCGACTTTTATTTTGCTTTTTCTGGTCTGCCTGCGCGGGGCGTTTCGGGCGAGCTGGCCCAGATGGATGCAGCTTTGCCTGGCGATCCTTAGCGGCTTTTTCCTATCTATGGCCGAGTTGGCCCGGCCTTTCATGATTGCTATGGTGCCCCTGCTGCTCTTGTATGCCGGTTTCCATTTTTGGCAAAAAGGGCAACAACGGCGCTTCCTCTTGTTTCTACTCCCGGTGCTGCTCTTCTCCGGCCTCTGGCACACCAAGCTCCTGATCTATAATGATGGGCAGATCATCTGGTCCAACCATGGTGGTACCAACCTCTTCCGGGCCTGGATGCCTCTGGTCGATCAGGAGGTGATGAATCCCCTGCTGCAGGAGGAGGCCCCGCCCCTTAACGACTTTGGCTGGGCGATGAACAACATCAATACCCAGATCCATGCCGAAAACAGCCGGGTGCGCAGCCAGGCGGTGATCGCCGGGATCAAAGCCCATCCGGGGGCTGCCTTGGCTTTGCTCTGGGAAAAGACCCTGATTTTCACCCAACCTCGCACCGGGATGTACGAGCACAATCCAGATGCCCCGGTGCTGGTCTGGTACCGGGTCCTGGTCAAGGGGTTGTTTGTCTTCCTGGGGCTGATGCTACCCGTGGCGCTGGTCCGCGGCCTGCGCCGGTGGCGCTATTTCTTCAGCTGGGAGTTCGCTGGGCTATTTTTGGCCTTTTTCCTCTCCTTCATGCCCATTATTGGCGAGGAAGGCGAAGAAGCCCGCTTTCTGGTCGCCGTGTTGCCCTTTCTCCTGTGGGAGGGACTGATCCTGAGTGACTGGGTGACGGAGGCTGCGGCGGCGCTACGCACGCGGCGGCAGGGCCATTAGTTTACCTCCCCGCAGCGCGCAGCGCGGCGAGGGCTGCCCGGCAGCGGTTTTCCAGGCCGTTTTGATAAAAATAGTCCTCAAAACCCAGCGCCTGTTCCCAGCAGGTCCGGGCCAATTCGGGCTGTCCCTGGCTGTGGGCCACTTCGCCCCGGTAATACCAGGCATAAGCCTGCATCCAGCGGGCTTCCGCATCATCGGCTTGTCCGATGCAGCGGGCATAGTGGCTCTCGGCTTGGGGCAAGTCGCCCCGGGCATGAAAAATCCTGCCCATGCGATAGTGCCACTCAATGCGCAAGGCTTCCGGCTGCTGGGCCAGGCTGTTTTCGGTACCCTGTAGCACCACCACGGCTTGGTCATGGTAGCCTCCATCAAAAAAATTGCGGGCCCGGAACAGGGCCTGATGGAAGGGAGTTGGGGCCTGCCGGGCAAAACGCTCCGCCATATGGCGGGCGTAGGCGTCCCCATCCAGGTGCGAATGCGGAGCCTCCCCCCCTACCTGGCTAAAGAAGTAGCGTCCCAGCGCATATTTTCCATCCAGGGTCAGGGCCATTCCCAGGCGAAAATAGGCATCGGCACGGAATACGCCCCCCTCATAATCCCGCAGGAAAGCAGCCAGATAGCGCTGGGCACCAGGTAGATCGTTGCGGTAGGCATAGGCCTTGCCTAGCTGATAGCCCCAGTGGGGCAAGGTAGACACGACCCCAGCGGCTTGCTGCTGGAGTAAATCAATGGCCTGATCGTTGCGTTTCTCCCCCATCAAGGCGGTCGCCACCAGATAGTCAAGGAGTGGACTAGCCGGGCTCTGTTGCTGCAAGCGCTGCATCCTCAGCAAAGCCTGCTCAGGCTGTTCCAGCATGTTTTTCTCTACATAGCTCAGGAGGATGCTCGCCTCCCAGGACATGAGCTGGCCTTCTGCCGCCGCTTTTTCAAGGTGCTGAACCCCCACCCTCAGATCTCCCGCAAAGCCCAGGGTCTCTGTGATCCACTTGTAGGTGCGGGGGACGGCCCCCAGCAGGACGTTGAAGAGGCCCAGAATCTTGTACTGCTCGGTATTGTCAGGAAAATCCTTCTGCTGACGCTTGATCAGGACCCGACTGCTCCGGGCATAGCGTACGGAAGTCAGGTAGTTGCCGTCGAGAAACTCCAGGATAGCCCGCTTAGCGTGGAGCTCTGCCAGCATGACGCCTTTGAGGGGATCCTCGCTGGAGAGGGTTTCGACCTGGGCGAGCCAGGGGTCCCAAGCGCCCCGCAGGGCGCGCAGGTGATCCGGAGTCTGGGTCCCGAAATAGCGATACATCAATATCTGCGCCTCGTAGAAGGCGCGGTAA
>RFHL01001347.1 GCA_003696875.1 Bacteroidota bacterium
GCCCAAAGAAGTCCCCGGCAAACTCAGCCGCCGGGTAGGCCTCGAAGGCCAATGTCCCCACCGGCTGTACATACAGCCGCCCGATTTCCGGCAACTCATACGCGCCGGTCTCGGCAAGTTGGGTGGTGATCACTTCTTCGATATCGCTGAGGATGCGCCCGGCGGCCTCTTCGCTCAGCATCATCTTTCGCTCCAGATAGGTGCGCAGGGACACACGTACGTCTACCTGCGGCTCAAAAGCCATCTGCACCGAGGGGGGATAGGCCTGTCCCCGGACCTCATCCAGGCGGGCGTGCTCAAACACCTTCCGAAAGGTGCCCACCCCCGGAACCGAGAATTCGTCCAATTCCCGGAAGGCATTGCGTAGGTAAATGTCTACGTTTTTTTGCATACGCCGCCGTAAGCCCTTTTAGGCCTAAGCATAAAGAACGCAAAAAAGCGTCAAAAACTTATTTTTTTCTCGAAAAAATTCCACGCCTGGAGGGGAAATAGACAGGCGGAAGGCTTTCCGATTTCTATTCCGTCTCCTGGCGGACCAGCCCCCCGGTCAGGCGAATCAGTTCGGTCTCGGCCTCCTTGAGACTCCAAAGGGCTTGCAGGCGACTCAGCTCTGTCGTGAGATGCTGCACCTGTATGTCCCGATAATCCAGTGAGCTGATAAGGCCTGAGCGAAAACGCTCCCCGGCGACCTCCAACTGGGTGCGGGTATAGCCCACGTTTTCGGTTTGCAAAGCGAGCAGATCCCGCCGCACCGCATAGTTGTCCCATTGAGTCCGGAGTTCCTGCCGCAGGCTGAGTTCGAGTTCTTCCCGTTGCAGCTGGGCAATGTGCTCATTGGCTTCGGCAATCTGCACCCGTTGGCTGCGATTTCCTCCATCAAAGAGGTTGAACGTCAGGGAGAACCCGGCGGTGTAGTCAAAAGCGCCGAAGCTTCGGGTGATGACGGGGGTTTCTGCCTGTGTCGCCGGATCATTGTTGCGGAGCAAGGCGCTCCCCAGGGTATACGTTCCCCCCGTGCTGATGGCAAAGGTCGGGTAGTAGGCGGCCCGGGCCAGCCGGCTGTCCTGTCGGCGCAGCTCGATGTTGAGGTATTGATTGCGCAGGCTGCGGTTGTCGCTTACAAGGCGATCAGAGAGGATGTCCCAGTCGTAGGCGGGGAAGGCCACCGGCAGGGAATCCGTCAGGTAAAAGGGGGCATCCTCGTCTTCGCCCATCAGCAGGTTGAGGGTGCGATAGGCATTGCGGACATTGAGCTGCTGATTGATCAGGTTGACAGAATCGGTGATGACAGCAGTGCGAAACTGCAGCACCTCAAAGGAACCAGCGGCGCCCAGATCCTGCCGGAAACGCTGATAGGCGAGCCGGTCTTTGGAGGTCCTGAGCACCTCATCCAGGACCTCGGCCTGCGCTTCGGCCACCAGCACATTGTAATAGCCAAGGATAATGGCCTGCAGGGTATTTTCCACCACGATGGCGGCATTGCCGCCACTTTGGGCTTCGAGCAGATCCAGCTGGGTTTTGGTGGCCTGCACGCGGAATCCGTCAAACAGGACCCAGTTCAGATTGAGAGAGCCACTGATGTTTTGCCGCCCCGGCGAGAAGGCGGCGGGGTTGCCCGTCCGGAAAAAGCTGCCGCTGCCGTTGAAGTCCAGCGTAGGCCAGCGGCCCGCCAGGCCCCAGGTATTCTGAAGACCCGCCACGTCTATCTGCTCGTCGGCAACGCGGATTCCAAAGTTGTTTTCCAGGCCGCGGGCCAGGGCTTCGTCGAGAGACAGAGGGCTTTGGGCCAAGAGGCTGGTGCCCGTGAGGGACAGACTACTCAGGAGCAACAGCCGAAAGAAGAAAACAGACATATGATAGGGGTGAGGCATTCAGAAAAAAGGGGGCAGAAACAGGGGACCGATCAGGTAATTTTTTCTACTTCGCGGGCTTCGATCACCGAGGGCTCTACCGCAATTCGCACGGGGGCCTGGTTGCGGGCGTTCCAGAGCCAGTCTTTCAGCCAGTGGTAGCCGATGCGGATATCATTGGCTACCACGAGCAGGGCCGGAAAGATCGTCAGAATAAAGAAGGTTCCCAAAAGCACGCCGTAGGCAACGGAGATGGCCATGGGCGTCAGAAACTGAGCCTGCCGGCTCTTGGCCAGGATAAGTGGATAAAGTCCGAGCACGGTTGTGAGCGAGGTCAGGATGATGGGCCGGAAGCGGGACTTGCCCGCATAGGTGACAGCCGAGACCAGGCTATGGCCCCGCTTGAGCAGGCGGTTAAAGGTGTCGGCGAAGACCACTGCATCATTCACAATCACGCCCGAGAGGGCGATCATGCCGTAGATCGAGAAGATGGACATCGTTGCCCCCAGCAGCCAATGCCCCAGAATCGCCCCCACAAAGCCGAGCGGGATCATGAGCAGGATGAGGAGCCCCTGGCTGAAGGAACGGAAGGCCAGGGAGATAATAAGGCAAATGGCGATCAGCGCCAGCGGGAAAAGGAAACCCAGCGAGCCGGTGATCTCGTCGCTGCGTCGCTGCTGCCCTTCCAGGCTCACCTGCACCCCGGGAAACTTGGCCCGGATGGTCGGGATCAGCTCTGAGCGGATGCGCGCCACGATGGGCTCGGCCGGCGTGGTTTTTTCCAGCAGATCGGCCTCGACCCGGATCTCGCGGGCTCCGTCCAGATGCTTGATGCTCACGATCCCCCGGTCGACGTCATAGTCGACGAGGTCGCGCAGGGGCAGTTCCCGCTGGTCTGCCGTCTTGATCATGATGTTTTCCATCTCCGCCAGGGACTTGCGGTCCTCGGGCGGGTAGCGCAGCCACACCCGCACCTCATCGGTGCCGATGAGGATACGTTGGACCTCTTCCCCAAAGAAGCCCTGCCGGATCTGCCGGGTGATCTCTTCCTGGGTGAGGCCCAGTACGTAGGCCTCCGGCCGCAGTTCCATTTCGACCTCCCGCAGACCCGGGATGTTGGTGTCGGTGATGTCCTTGAGATCCGAAAAGGTAGCCAATTCCCCTTTTACAAAGGTTTTGGCGGCTTCCATCTCGTCGATGTTTTTGCTCTTGAGCGAGAGGGAAATGGGCTTGCCCCACCAGCCCCGGGCGCCCACCACGAGCTGTTCGGCTTCGGGGATGGGCCCGATTTTTTCACGGATCATATTGCCCAGGGTAAAGGTGGGCATGTTGCGCTGCTCACCTGGCATCAGCTCCAGCCGGAGCTGACCGGTGTGGGAGCCGCTCTCGGTCCCCCCGCGACCCAGGTCGCGGCGGATCGACCGGATCACGTTGCCCCCGTCGGGACGCTGGGCCTTGAGCTCTTCGTTGAGGGCCCAGACGCTGTCCTCCATGCGCACGAGCAGGTCCTCGGTGAGGGTCTCCCGGGTACCCGGCTTGAGCACGAGCTCCAGCGTCATGTCATCCCGGTCGATGAAAGGGAAGAACCCAAAGCGGATGTAGTCGCCCCGAATCAGGCCAGCCGTAAGCATGACGAGGAAGAGCCCCACCGAGACCGTGACGTAGCGGTAGCGCACCAGCCGGGTCATGAAAGGGCCATAGAGGCGGTTGCGGGTGTAGGTCAGGCCGCGCTCCATGGCAGCGCGAAACTTGCCGATCTTGTGCGGGCGCAGCGCGCCCGAGTGGGCGAGGTGTGGCGGCAGGATGAAGGCACATTCGATGAAGGAGAAAGCCAGGCACAGGATGACCACGGCCGCCATCTCCAGCACGATTTCTCCGAAACGTCCCTCGATGAAAAAGAAGACGATGAAGGCGACAATGGTGGTCGTCACCCCGGTGACGACCGAGGGGAGCACCTCCATGGTGCCATCAAGACTGGCCCAGAGGGGAGATTTGCCTTTTTCGAAATGGCTGTAGATGTTTTCGCCCACGATGATGCCGTCATCCACCAGAATCCCCACCACCAGAATCATCCCGAAGAGTGAGATCATGTTGATGGTTACGCCGGAAATATGGGCGAGGAAGACCATCCCAAGGAAAGAAAAGGGGATGCCAAAGGCCACCCAAAAGGAGAGCCGCAGATTGAGGAAGATGCCCAGCAGGACGAGCACCAGCACCAGGCCCATGAAGCCGTTTTCGATCAGGGTGGTGAGGCGCTGCTTGAGGAAATCGGAGCGGTCGTTTTCCAGCACGATCTGCACCAGATCGTTGTTGGCATTGAAGGATTCGGTATAGGCCTTGACGTAGTCGACAGCCTCGACGATGTCCTCCTCGGGCAGGGTCGAGACGGCCAGGGTCACGGCATTTTTGCCGTTGTAGGTGGTACGGTTCGGCACGTCGGCAAAGCGCAGCTCTACGCTGCCCAGGTCGCGCAGCCGCAGGATGCTGCCGTCGGCATTGGTGCGGACGATGATGTTGCCCAGGCCGTCGGGATCGTTGCGCCGCGAGCGGGCGCGGATCAGGATTTCCTCCGAATCGGACTTGATGGAGCCAGAGGAGATGTCGCGGTTGTTGGCGCGCACCGCGGCTGCCACCTGATCGAAGGTGAGCCCGTACCGCCGCAGGGTCTCTTCGCCCACCTCAATCGAGATCTCCCGGGCCGGAAAGCCGCTGATATCGATCTGGGAAATCACCCCTGAGGCCAGGAGGTCGTCCTCAATGCCTTCGGCATAGCTTTTCAACGCGAAAAGGTCGGTTTCGCCCACCAGAATCAGGTCGATGGCATTGCTGCGGGGCTTGGCGTTGAAGATCACCGGCTTTTCGGCC
>RFHL01000121.1 GCA_003696875.1 Bacteroidota bacterium
CGCGCTACACGCGCCACCTCTCGCAGGCCGACCTGCATTCGGCTTTTCAGGACGGACCGGTTTCCCTGGATCATTTTCCCGCAGGCTCCTGGGTGCTGCCCCCCGTTTCGGGCCGCATCCCGGGGATGCCCTGAGATGCGTCGCGTTCGCAAAGGTCGACCGATGAGACAGTGGATCGAACGGCAGCGGGTTTTCATCGACTTTACGGCCGCTTCCCTGTGGAGAAGGAAACGACGCAACCTGAGCCTGCTGGCGCTTTACATCTTGATTGTGGCGTTGCTCGCCTCCGTGGTGTTTTTTACGGGCTCGCTGCGATACCAGGCTGGGCTTTTACTCAGGGAAGCGCCGGAGCTTGTGGTCCAGCGGAATATAGCCGGGCGCCACGATCTGGTCCCGCTGGAGTGGACGGAAAAGATCCGCGGTATCCGCGGTGTGCGTTCGGTACAGGGGCGATTGTGGGGCTACTACTACCACCCTGCGAGCAAGGCCAACTACACTCTGATGGTGCCGCCGCGGTTCGGCCACGCGGAGCAGGATGCGGTGGTCGGAAGCGGCGTGCTGAGAACCTGGAGAACAGCCAAGGGGCGCTCCCTATTTGTGCGTGCCTGGGACGGCCAGGCCGTGGAACTGAGGGTTGCCGGCGTCCTGGAAGCGGACTCTGAGCTGGTGGCCGCGGACCTGATTTTGGTCGGTGAAAGGACCTTTCGTCGCATCACGGGCGTGCCTGAGGGTCTGGTTACCGATCTCGCGGTGGCTGTGCGCAATCCTCGCGAAGCCCCCAAAATAGCGGAAAAGATCACGGCCGCACTGGCGGGAGCGCGCCCCATCTTGCGCGAGGAGATGCTGCGAACCTATGCGTCCGTGTTCGACTGGCGCAGCGGCTATGTTCTGGTCGTTTTGAGCAGTGTGGTTCTGACCTTTTTGATTTTCGCCTGGGATAAGGCGAGCGGTCTCACCCCCCAGGAAAAGACCGAGATCGGCATTTTGAAAGCCGTCGGTTGGACTACGGAAGACGTGCTGCTGTGCAAGTTCTGGGAAGCACTGCTGGTCGCC
>RFHL01001348.1 GCA_003696875.1 Bacteroidota bacterium
AGGCCTACAAAGCCCGCCTCTACAAACATCGGGATCCGGAGGGCAGCCTCAATGGGCATCCCGTCTCCCATCCCGGCCGCTGGTCGGCCGGGGTCATCACCGATTTCGCCCTGGACTTCATCCACAGGCATCAGGATACCTCTTTTTTTGCCTATTGCGCCTACCTGAGTCCGCATGCCCCTCTCGATGCGCCTGATAGCCTGGTTGCAGTCTACACAGCTGAAGGCCTTTCGCCTAAGCTTGCCACGGTCTACGCCATGATTGATCAGGTCGATACCGAGATCGGGCGGCTGTTGCTGGGGCTGCAGAATCTGGGTCTTGCCGAGGAGACCATTGTGCTGTTCTTGAGTGACAATGGGCCGGCCGTCCTCAATGCCGACCTGACCGAGGAAGACCGCGCCCTCCGCTACCACAGCGGCCTGCGCGGGCACAAGGGCAATCTTTGGGAGAATGGCGTAAAGTCGCCACTCTTTGTACGCTGGCCCGGCCAGCTCAGACCGGGATCAGTCGAGTCGCTGGCCGATGTGACCGACCTGATGCCTACGCTGCTGGACCTGGCGGGCATCACCCTTCCCGAGGGGTACCTGCCCCTTGATGGCCGCAGCCTGCGGCCCTTGCTGGAGGGGCTTCCCCGGACGGGCAAGTCCAGCTTTGACTATGTGCACCCGGCCTGGCCGCCGACCGAGCGGCCCTGGACGCCTGAGGGCGTCCTCGACGAATACCGGCCGATCTCACCGGCCGAGCGCCTACAGATGACCTATACGGACCAGATTCTCTCCGCCCGCAACGACCGCTACAAGCTCATGCTGAATGTGGCGACCTATGCGAATACCCCACCCCTGATCCGCAACCGGGTCCTGATCGACATGCAGACCGATCCGAAGGAGACGCGCAATGTGATCGAAGCCCACCCGGCGGTGACTGAGCGTCTGGAGGCCGACCTTAAAGGTTGGTTTCACGCGATTCAAGCTGAGTCCCATGCCTTCGGAAGCCCGGTCTACCTGATCCGGGAGCCGGAGACGGAACTCCCGGCCAAAGGAGCCTTTCAGCTGG
>RFHL01001349.1 GCA_003696875.1 Bacteroidota bacterium
ATGGCTCCAATCGATGATTGTCATGCTGAGCGAAGCGAAGCATCTCATGTGTCCTGTTAGAACCTTCACTGGCGCCCTTCGGGCTGGCTCAGGATGACATTCAAACACCTGATAAACAGTCGATTATAGGATAGTCTTTCTCCGCTTATCCCAAACTCACGGTAGCCAATATGAACCAGCCCGGACCGCGTGACGGTCCGGCAATGAAAGTCCCGCCCGTAAGGGGCGGTGCGTGGTTCGGGAAGGGAATCTCTCCTGCAGGTAGCGACGCATCGTCCCGGAAGGATTCCCCAGCATCTATCTTTGCTAAGCCGGGGCGTTTGATTGACTCCCCAGCCGCCCCCCCCAGCCAACCCATCGGCAAATACGCCACCAATAGGTCCAGGATGATGAAAGCGATCGGCCCGCCGATCATATAGATGTTGGCAATGCCACTGAGCAAGAAAAATCCGCCTACGATCAGGCCCAGGGTAATGGACCCATTTGCGCCAAGCCGGGCCGCGAGCCAGGCCCCGACCAGGGTACCGAGAGCATGCGCCAGAAAGGGAAAAATGAAGTGCTGGGCCGTCAGCTGCTCTATCCCCGCCTGCAAGGAGGCAGAATCGGCGGGATCTATGCCGGCGGGTAGGGGCACGATGACTCCCCCCAACAAACCAAACCCATGTTTACCACACTGCCCAGCACACAGCCAGCCAGCACAGCCAGGATATTTCGCAGAAGGGGATTCATACTACCAGGTAGAAAAGGGGGATTGATACAGAATGGCATGGGTTTCTGATCAAGAAGATAGTCAGAATTCCCGATTTCGCCTGAAGGATAGAGCCAAAAAAGCGAAGCCCGTCTCAGCTGCGACACAAATTGACAAATTCGCCAGCCGGGTGGTTCCCCACCCAGCGGTCAGCGCCCATTCGGCCGGCGCGGTTTATCCATAGCCATGCTTTGCTTACCTTTGCCGGATCATAGATTCGGCCTTTGGCCACAAGATTTTCCCTCATGCGTATCCTTCTCCTCGGTTCTGGCGGCCGCGAGCACGCCCTCGCCTGGAAACTGGCCCAATCGCCCCGTTGTGAAGCCCTGTACATCGCTCCTGGCAACGCCGGCACGGCGCTGCACGGAGAGAATGTCTCGCTTTCACCCACGGATTTCCCGGCCCTGTACCAGTTTTGCCAGGCCCAAGCCATTGACCTCATCATCCCTGGCCCCGAACAGCCATTGGTCGAGGGGGTAGCGGATTTTTTTCAGGAAAAAGGGGTTCCGGTGGTCGGTCCCAGCCGGGCCGCGGCCCAGCTAGAGGGTTCGAAGGCCTTCTCGAAGCGTTTTATGGAAAGCCATCAGATCCCCACGGCCCGCTATGCCAGCTTTGACGCGGGACAGGAGGCCGAGGCCCTTGCCTACCTGTCCGACCACCCGCTACCGGTGGTGGTCAAGGCCAGCGGCCTTGCCGCTGGAAAAGGGGTCCTGATCTGCAACTCCCATGCAGAAGCGTCCCAGGCGGTGCGGGAAATGCTCCGTGGTGAAAGCTTTGGGGAGGCGGGTCAGACTGTCGTAATCGAGGAATTTCTCCAGGGGATCGAGATCTCCATCTTTGTCATGTCCGACGGGCAACATTACAAACTGCTTCCTTCGGCCAAGGACTACAAACGCATTGGCGAACAGGACACCGGCCTGAATACCGGTGGCATGGGCGCCGTCTCGCCGGTTCCCTTCGCCGATGCGGCCTTTCTGGCCCGGGTAGAGCAGGAGATCGTACAGCCCTCTCTCGAAGGCCTGGCCAGCGAGGGCATTCCCTTTCAGGGCTTTCTCTTTATCGGCTTGATGGTGGTGGCAGGGCGCCCCTATGTGCTGGAGTACAATGTGCGCCTGGGCGATCCCGAAACCGAGGTCATCATCCCTCGCCTGCAAGCGGATCTGGTCGATCTCTGTGAAGGGGTCGTTACCGGGACCCTGGACCAAAAGGAATTTGCCCTGGACCCGCGTACCTGCACCACGGTGATGCTGGTCAGCGGCGGATATCCCGGCTCCTACGAGAAGGGCAAAGTCATGACAGGTTTGGAATCGGTGTCAGAGGCCATCCTTTTTCACGCTGGCACCCGGCAGGAAGCCGGGCAGGTCCTGACTCACGGGGGCCGCGTCCTCGCTGTGAGTGCCTACGGTGCCAACATCCAGGAAGCCGTCGGCCGCTCCCTGCAGGGAGCGGCACAGATCAGCTTTGAAGGAAAATACTATCGCCGCGATATCGGGCAGGATCTGATGTAGGGAAGAGGCGAGAAGCGAGATATGAATCCGCCTCAGGCCAATCTGTCTCATTCTTTGCCCTACTCCACGACCCGCAATACCGGCTTGAGCCCAAAGCTGCCATTTCCCCGCGCGACAATCGACTGATGGGCATCAAAGTCCAAAATCACCGCATTCAGGCTGTCCTGAACGAGTACTTTGTTGATCTTGACCTTGAGGCCTGACTGCTGAGCGCTGGGGGTATCCAGCCCGTATAGCAGGCTGTCCACCATGATGCTGTTGTTGGGACCCAGCACCAGACGAATCTGGTCCACCTCTCCTGCCGGCAGGCTATCGGCCACAATCAGTGTATCCAGGCCGTTTTGCAGCTGAAGCAAATCGTAGATGCCTGCGTAGGTATCCATAGTCTGCCAGCCGGAGCTATCGGCCATTTTGATACGGACTTCCTGTAAGTCGATGTTTACCTGCTGATAATCCCCAGGATTATCGGTCAGGTGGAGGTGAAACATGACCTGCTTCTGGCTCGGGTCAACCCGAGGGGACTGGCAGGCAAACAGGATGAAAAGAGAGAAGACCGTACATACCAGGCGAGCAAACATAGGCGTCATACAAATAAGGAATTCCGAAATTTGAACCATAATATGCTGTGTATTTGCCTGAATAAGGAAAAGGGCAACATTCGTGCCGCCTTTACCCCACAGAAAAGACGGTTCCGCACCACCCAAAAGCCCTGCCGGCAGGGATGCCGGCAGGGCCAAATCGGGACTCATGTTCTCAATCAGGGACGGCGGTAGAACTCCTGCGCGTTCTCCAGATCAAGGAAAGCAGATACTTCTTCGAAGTCGTGGTAGTTGATCGCGGTCTTTCCGATCGGAATCGCATCGGCTACGATTACCCGGAAGGTTCCTTCGTAAGGGGTAGCCCCGTAGTCATCAGCCTGGCTCTTAAAATTCACGAAGCCGGGACCATAGATGAAGTCGAGGACTTCCGTAAACGGGGGCTCATCGCTGGAGATGAAGGTGTAGGGCAGGAGGATCCAGGGATCGCCCGCCTGGGCGCGGTAGTACACGAGCACAACGCCGTCCTCAGCCACATCATTGGTTATTTCGGGCACATCAAACTCGAGTTCCAGATAATAGCCGGGGACGCCTTCGGTCCCACTGGCCAGCCAATCGGAGGCATAAACTTCATAGCGGATGCTAAGAACATTGTAGTTGCCATCACGGCCATCCTGGCCGTCGCGGCCGTCGCGTCCGGGGATGCCTTCGGGCCCACGTGGGCCCACGCAAGAAGCGAAGAACGAGGCAAACAGCGCCAGCATAAGCGTCCAGCGAAGAGGGGCAAAAGGGTGCGTGGAGAGACGGTGCTTTTTCATGGGATGTCAGTTTGGAGTGGGCGGTTTCTTGCGACCTGACGTTCCGGTCATTTTCCCTAAAAAGACGCAGCCTGGGGGACGAAGTTGCGCCAGGGAAGCACCTTCCGCCCTCCCACTTAGCAAGCGTGCGCCTGACCTGACAAGCGTGCTCCCGGCCTCTAAAAACCGAAGCGCCGCTCCCCTCAGGGGAAGCGGCGCAGGTCTATGCTAGCTCCGGTCAGGACCGGATCCGGATCAATCTTCGGACTCCTCGCTGTCGTCTTCGGTCAAAACGTCAGCCGATTCGGCGGTTTCGTCCATGTCCTCAGCGGTGGTGTCGTCATCAGAGACGCCGCGCTCCTGTGCCTCCATCTGCTTCTTCAGCTTGACGAGGGCATCCAGGTTACCCAGGGCGTTGGTTCCGCCACCACCCTGCTGGCTGGTTTTGGAAGAACTTCCCTTGCTGCTGCGCTTCTTCTCGGCGGGCTCCTCTTTCCAGGAGCGGGTGTGCGAGAGCACGAGGCGCTTGGCGTCCTTGTTGAAGTCGATGACCACGAAGTCGGCCACGTCGTCCACCTTGAGCTCCTCCTTGCCTTCTTCGACGCGGAGATGCTTGGAAGGAACGGTTCCTTCCACGCCGTAATCCAGCTCGACCACAGCCCCCTTGGCGTCAATGCGCTTGATGGTGGCCTTGTGGGAAGAGCCTACGGTGAAGATCGAAGCGAAGGTCTCCCAGACATCGGCCGTCAGCTGCTTATGCCCCAGGCTCAGGCGGCGGTTCGGCTTGTCGATATCCAGTACGATGACCTCCAGCGGCTCCTCCACCTTGACGTACTCAGAAGGATGGCTGAACTTCTTGGTCCAGGACAGGTCGGAGATGTGCACCAGACCGTCTACTCCTTCTTCGAGTTCGACGAAGAGACCGTAGTTGGTCATGTTGCGAACCGTACCATGGTGGCGGCTGCCCACCGGGTACTTTTCCTCGACCCGCTCCCAGGGATCCTCCTGCAGTTGCTTGAAGCCGAGGGACATCTTGCGGTCTTCCCGGTCAACGTTGAGGACGACAGCGTCGAGCTCGTCGCCCACCTTGAAGGTTTCTCCGGGGTTACGCACGTGCTGCGACCAGGACATCTCGCTGGTGTGAACCAGGCCTTCGACCCCGGGCATGACTTCGAGGAATACCCCGTAGTCGGCGACGGTGACGACACGGCCCTTGACCTTGACACCCGGCTGGATGTCTTCGGGCAGCGAATCCCACGGATGGGGGATGAGCTGCTTCAGACCGAGGCTGATGCGCTTCTTCTCTTCGTCGAAGTCGAGCACCACAACGTTGACTTTCTGATCGTATTCGAGCACCTCCTGCGGATGGTTGATCCGGCTCCAGGAGATGTCGGTGATGTGCAGCAGGCCGTCTACGCCACCGAGGTCGATGAAGACCCCGAAGTTGGTCATATTCTTGACGGTACCTTCGAGCACCTGACCTTTTTCGAGGTTGGCGAGGATTTCCTTGCGCTGCTCCTCAAGTTTGGCCTCGATGAGGATCTTGTGCGAAACGACCACGTTTTCGTAGGCGTGATTGATTTTCACGACCTTGAATTCCATGGTACGTCCCACGTATGCGTCAAAGTCGCGCACCGGCTTCACGTCGATCTGAGAGCCCGGCAAGAATGCCTCGACGCCCTCGATATCGACCACAAAGCCACCCTTGGTGCGGCGCATGACAAAGCCCTGCAGGACCACATCGGCCTCCATGGACTCGTTGATTTTTTCCCAAGTCCGCAGGTTCTTGGCCCGCTTGCGGGAAAGCAGCAATTGACCGTTTTGGTCCTCCACACTTTCGATGAAGACCTCCACGGTGTCGCCGACTTTCATGTCAGGTAGGTCACGAAACTCCGAGATGGGCACGATGCCCTCGGATTTGAATCCGATGTTGAGGACGACCTCCTTGTCGCTGATCGCAGTGACCGTGGCATCTACGATTTCATTTTCGTTGAACTCACGGATAGTGGAGCTGTACATCTGCTCCATCTGGGCACGCTCAGCAGGACTGTACTCGTCCTCCTCACGCCACCAGTCGTCATCATCGGCTTGGCTGGACTGTACGTCCACGTTTTCGACCTGAACCGGTTTTTGTTCCTCCTGGGGAGTCACCTGATCCTGGGCTTGGGCTTCTTCGTTGTTTTGGGTGTTTTTTTCAGTTTCTTCTATCATGCATTTGATCTCCTTTCTACTCAGGATTACTGAGCGGGGCAAAGGTAGCAATTAAATCCGGTCAAGACCAAATGAAAACCAAGTAATGGCGGCGCGCCGGGCTCCCTCCCCCAAGTCACCAAAACAAAAAGCCCCTGGCAATAAGCCAGGGGTTGGGAGGTGAGCCACCCACCGGATTCGAACCGGCGACCTACTGATTACGAATCAGTTGCTCTACCAGCTGAGCTAAGGTGGCTGAGACAGCGGGGCAAAAGTAATAGTTTTTACGCAAAAAGAGACAAGGCTGATGCATTTTTTTCCTCACCCCTACCCTAGCAGATTGAGCCGATTCATCAAGGTCTCCCGGTTGCGGCGACTGATGGGAATCAGCTCATCGCGAATCAGGATGGAGTTGTCCTGGATGTCGATGATGTGAGAGATGTTGACGATGTATTTGCGGTGAACCTTGAGAAACTGACTGGGGGGCAGTTGCTCTTCGAGTCGCTTGAGCGTCATATGTACGGTGTAGCGCTTGTCAGCGGTATGAAAGCGCATATAGTCCCCGAGGGCTTCGATCCAGAGAATCTCGGCCAGGGGCAGCCGCACGATGCGGTTGTCGACCTTGATAAAGACATCATCCTCCCCGGCGGCGGGCGCCGCGGGGTTCGGATGGGCGGCGACCAGCCGCTGCCGGGCGCGCTGGACGGCTTTGAGCAGCCGGGGCAGGGTGACCGGCTTCACCAGATAGTCGGTCACATCGTGGTCGTAGGCTTCCAGCGCAAATTCCTTGTCGCTGGTGGTAAAGATCACCTGTGGCAACGGATCAAAGCTGCGTACCAGGTCCATCCCCGACAGTCCTGGCAGGTGGATATCGAGAAACAGCAGATCTACGGACTCACTCTGGAGGTGCTCCAGCGCCGCTTCGGCGCTATCACATACCGCGAGGACCTCCAGGTCCTTGACCTTCAGGCACAAGCGCTCCAGCGCCAGCCGGGACATCTGTTCGTCGTCGATGATGAAGCAGGTCAGGTTCATAACTTGGGGGAAAAAGAAGGTGGAAGGTCATCCATGGCTCTGAGCTGTCGAACCAGTTCCAGGCTGTCCCCAGTCATCTTCAGGAGCGCCTGCAGGCGCTCCTGACAGGCCGGGGAGAGCGGACCCCGGCGGGCCTCGGCCTCAATC
>RFHL01001350.1 GCA_003696875.1 Bacteroidota bacterium
ACTACAGTCTCTTTCCTGACCCGGCTCCGCTGGCCAGCGGTTGTGCCGTCCCGATTGACCTCTAGGCCGGGTGGTCCGTTTTCTGTCCCAAATTGATCTATTTTGTCTCCCTATGAAGAAGTGGTTCTTTTTCTCGCTCCCCTTGCTCTTGTTGGCTTTGATTACGGTTTTGGCTTTTCGACCGGCCGCCCCGTCGGCTGAAACGGCCCTGCTGGACAGCCTGCGTGAGGCTTACAGCAGCGGCGATCCTGGCCGCTGGCCGGCGGCCGAGTTATTGCCGGCAGTAGACCGGGAGTCCTTTACCGATATTGGGCCCTTGCCGGAGGTGAGCTATCCTGCTGATAATCCCTTCTCCCCGGCGAAAAAGAAGCTGGGAAAGTTGCTCTTTTTTGATCCGCGGCTATCGGGTTCCGATCAGATCGCTTGTGCCAGTTGCCACAATCCCGAGTTAGGTTGGACCGACAACCTGACCCGCTCCTTTGGGCACGATCGGCAGACCGGCAAGCGCAATGCCATGACCATTCAGAACGTGGCCTTTGCCGAGCGTCTGTTTTGGGACGGGCGAGCCAGCAGCCTGGAAGATCAGGCTCGCTTTCCCATCGCCGACCCTTTGGAAATGAACCATCCCGTGACACTGGCCGTAGAGGACATCGCAGCGGTAGAGGGGTACAAGCCTTACTTTGCGGCCGCCTTTGGCGATGAGGCCATCACCCTGGAGCGGATCAAGATGGCTATTGCGACCTTTGAGCGGAGCATTGTGAGCCCGCCGAGCCGTTTTGATCGCTTTGTACAAGGGAAGAAAAAAGCCCTGAACGATCAGGAACTGCTGGGCTTGCACCTTTTCCGAACCAAGGCCGGCTGCATCAACTGCCACCATTCTCCTTATTTCAGTGACAACCAGTTTCACAACGACGGGCAGGCCCTCTGGGGCAGCAAAAACGAAGACCTGGGCCGGTACAACCTGACCGGCGACCTCGCCGATTTGGGAGCCTTTCGCACGCCTACCTTGCGGGAGGTGACGCATACCGGGCCCTGGATGCACCACGGTCATTTTCCCAGCCTGCTCGATGTCGTGCAGTTCTACAACCTGGGCAATCCCGCCCCGATTCAGAAGAAGTATCTGGGCACGCCCCGGGACAGCCTGATCCCGGAGCCTTCGCCCCTCTTACGCGAGCTTGATCTGACCGAAACGGAGATTGAGGCACTGCTAGCCTTTTTGGGGACCCTCAGCACTCCCAAGCGCCGCATGGTGATGCCGGAGTTACCGGAGTGAGGGTCTCTTCTTTTTTATTCCGCCTCAAAGTAGTCCGTGTCAATTTTCTTGATGTGGTAGGTATCCGATATTGACAGTCCTACATTATTCTCAATCATGAGGTCGGTCAAGCGAATCCCATCAATGAGAATAATCTTGTGCTCAATCTTATCCACAAATTCCCACGCTGATTTTGGAAAGCTCGAAGTGGTCAAAAAAATTCCTTTCCGAGCTTTCTTGGAAAGTAACGCCCCGGCAAAATCGCGTACTTCCCGTGTGGGGACAGGGTTCTCCCAACGTTTTGCTTGAATGTAAATGATATCCAGTCCCAGTCGATCTTCTTTAATTATCCCATCTATTCCACCGTCTCCGCTCTTTCCAAGTGTTTGGCCAGCTTCCTTTCGTGAGCCCCCATAACCCATTTTTAGCAGGAGATCAACAACCAACTGTTCAAAGAAATCAGGAGAGGAGGTTTTGATTCTTTCAAGCAAGTCATTTGCGAGCTTATCGCGAAGTTCCTGATAGGCGTACTCCAGTACTTCCTCTGGTGTAGTACTGGCTTCATGGGTTTCGTTTGGAATATGATGGGTGTTTCGAGGTGAATCAGGGGTAGGTTTTTGGAACTCTACGAATTCCGAAAACTGCATAAGGATGCTGTTGTCAATCCGCCCGGGATTTCTATCAAGGATCGACTTTCCCCTTTTTGTAATCCGAAAATGAGCTCTTTTTGGAGACTCCAGAAGTCCTGCCTTCTTTAGATATGTTTTGGCCCAGCCGATTCGGTTTTTGAAAATTGTTTGCTTTCCACTGGGAAGTAGTTCCTTGAGTTCCGCTTCCGAAAGCTGAAAATGCTTTGATAAGTTTTGTGTGAGATCAGCTAGCTTGTATGTATTCCCGTCTTCAATCGCTTTGAGGAATGGCAGCATACAATCTTCATAGGTTGGGATCATGGGAGTAGAATTGACTGGTCTAACACAATAAATATATTGTATTTGGTGCAATGAACCCACTCCAGATAGGCTGGTTCTTGACAGAAAGCGGGTGCTTTTGAGTTTGAGATAAATGCAAAATACCAAGAGGATCCTAGGTGTGTCGCTGACAGGGTGATCAATGCTTTTTTGGCTCTGTCAGTGTCTGTTGGCGGCATGGCGATGCCGGAGTCGGATGTCAGAAAAGAGAATCCTACTGTGTGGCCTGAGGGAAATACCCGCTTGTGGAGCCCGCTCATCAACTTTCCTCTCGAATGGGCACCGTTCCGTACATCTTCCCCTTGGCAGTCATCTTGATAAGGTAGTCCAGGCGCTTTTGCGACTCCTCGCGGCGCCGGGGCACCGCCTCCATGATCCAGCCGATTTTTAGGCGGCGATAGAGATACGGAAACCGCTGAAAAGTCTCCCAGACTTGCGGGTCTTCCCGCAGCTGGTCTTGTACCCAATCGGGAAAGTCAAAGGGATCATCCGGATGACCCACCTGATCCCCCAGGGCGGCGAAGCCGGCCGGGGTCATGAGACCCTCTGCTTGTAGCTTCCATACCCGTTGGCGGTTGAGTTCGGAGAGGAAGCTCTTCTTGCGACGAGGGGTGATGCGCTGAACGTTGCTGTCAGCATCGTACTTTTTGACGATGCCATCAATCCACCCAAAGCAGAGGCATTCTTCGACCAGTTCGTCATAGGTGATACAAGGGACGCCGGTGGCTTTTTTGAAGCGGCGCACCCATATCTCCGATTTATCGGCGTGGTAGGTCTCCAGCCAGGCGCGCCACTGCGCCCGGACTTCGGGGTAGAATACATCGGTGATATCCATGTCAGAGGGGATCTGAGGGAAGGTAGCTTTTCGGCGGGGAGAAAAGCAAATCGCCGATACCCTGCGGACAGGGTATCGGCAAAAGGGCGGGGAAACGACATTAGCTGGGAATGCTGTAGTAAAAGCGTTCGTGGACGATTTTATCGCCCTGCCACTTTTGCACGCCGACCTCTTCCATCTTGATCCGGTCACCATTCTTCATGGTAATTTCCGTCCAGGACTCGACCATAGTGGTAGCGGTTTCTTCGTTGGCGGTGATGCCCGTGGTGCCGCCGCCGTGCATTTCCGCAATTCCGCCAAACCATTCTTGAAGGGCCTGGCGCTGGGCCGCCTTGCCTTGGCGGGGGAGCTCCATGCCATCGACGACGACGACCTCGTCGGCATAGTACTGTTCGAGGGCCTCGAAAACCTTGCCTTCGTCGATCATGCGATACATGTCCCGGATGTTCTGGAGATAGCTCATTGGGATAGGAAATTAGGGTGGATAGAAGAAAGAAGGAAGTGATTCCCCTCAAACCATCCCAATAAAGGAAGAATTTCTATGTGAAAATTGCTAATAATTTAATCAAAAAAGATTATTAAGCTTCTCCAGGAAGAAATTTTCAGCCAGTTACACTAATTTTATTTGCATTTTGGCTCAGCTTGCTGACGCATCTTCCCTGGGCTGTTCCCAGTCTACGTTTTGGTACAGATCTGCCATGCGAATCTCTGCCTGAAGGCTCTGTAGGCGGAGGCTCCCTTCCCGGCCCATGTATTCGCGCATTTCCCAGATACCTGCTTCACCCAGGGAAAAAACCTGCACAATGGGGCGGTACTGATCAATCAGGACATATTCCCTCAAACTGCTCAGTTGCCGATAGAGGCGAAACTTTTCTCCCCGGTCATAGGCTTCCGTAGACTCGGAGAGAACCTCTGCGATGAGTACCGGGTTGACGATGGCATCGGCATCAAAGGGACTGCTCTCAACCGGTCCGCAGACCACCGAGGCCTCGGGGTAGAGAAAACAGTTTTCCGCGTCGATACGGACACGCATATCGCCATTGAAGGTGGTGCAGCCCCCTCGTCGGCCGAGGAGATTGAGCTCCGTGAGCATGTTGGTCCCGAGGATGCTGTGGTTACGCGTCCCACCGGCCATGGCGAAGATTTCGCCGCGGTGGTACTCATGGCGCTCGGTGGCGAGGCGCTCCTCCGCGAGGTATTCCTCGATACTCAGGCTTTTGGTCAAGGCGGGTTCACCCATGGCAATAAATTGGTTGGTTGAGGGTGAATATACGAAAAGATAGAGAGAAGGGGCGGGCGCCGGGCTGTTCTGTACCCTCATGGACACGGATGGATCAGCGTAGGCGAATGTCGTACCTTGATACACCGATGTATTCCAACATTTTAACACATGAACAGGCGAAACTTTGTCCAAAAGGCCGCGCTGGGTAGCGCGGCCCTGCTGGCGCCCAACCCCTTCCGCGCCTTGGCGCGGCGGGGCGACGGCATCCCCCTGGATCAGCTCTTTGTGGGGACCATGATCATCCCCTCGGCCCTCTACGCCAAGGGCGTGGCGGCCACGCTGGACGAAATGCAGGCCCTGGCGGGTATCAATACGGTCATGCCCTTTACCCACACCCACGTGGGGCGGCAGTACCGGGCCGACTACCGGCCCTTTGAGGATGCCGACGGGCATCCCCTGACCGATATCTATGTGCGCACCCATGAGGCCTACTACCCCGATCCCCGCTGGGCTGACCGCGGCCCAGCTACCCGCTATGCCGACCGCGACGTGATCGACGAGCTGGTCGAGGCTGGTGCTTCGCGGGGCATACAGGTCTACGGCCGTATCCTGGAGCCCTACGTGATCACGGGGGTGATCCCGGGCTTTGAGGTTTTCGCCGAAGAGGATGCTTTGGGAGCCCCTGGCGACCATGTGTGCTTCAACCATCCCGGCTACATCGCCTATTGGGAGGCGGTCATCGAGGACCTCGTCCGTTCGCATCCGCAGATGGCAGGTTTCAAGTTTGGGCAGGAGCGAGGAGGACCCTTGCAAAATGCGCTGGAGGGCAAGGTCGTGACCTGTTTTTGCCCGCACTGCTTGCGCAAGGCCCGGCAGCAAGGTCTGGATGCCGAAGAAGCCCGGCAGGGCTTCCTGGCCCTCAAGCAGTTTAGCGATCAGGTCCGGGCGGGCGAGGCCCCGCCCAATGGTCGCTTCATGACCTTCTTTCGCACCCTGAGTGACTATCCCGAACTCCTGGCCTGGGAGCGGTTCTGGATGCAGAACCGCGAAGACCAGCGGCGGCGCATGTATGCCCAGATCAAGCGGATCCGCCCCAGTGTGCAGGTGGGCTGGCACATCGACCACAGCATGGGCTGGGCCCTGGGTATGCAGGCCTTCTGGCCTTATGAGCAAATGGGCCCCTATTCCGACTGGCTGAGCATCGCCCTCTACTTCGACAGCTTTGGTCGCCGTTCGAAGGGACACTACGATCGGCTCTACAAGGATTTACTTTTTGGTGATGCTGATCCGGCCCTCTCCTATCCCATGTACCTCAGCATCCTGGGGCTGGATCCGGCTCAGGAGCCGGCTTATGTGGCGCATGCAGCAGAGGATACGGAGTTTAGTGACGAATATGTCTACCGGGAGGTGCGTCGGGCGGTGACAACGGTCGCGGGCAAGGCCAAGGTCTATGGTCGTCTGGGCTTTGACATGCCCAAGTATGACTGCGACATCCAGCCGGAGCAGGTGTACCAGGCCACCACGCGGATGTTTGAGGCCAGGGTTGATGGTGTCTTTTGCGGCCGGGAGTGGGATGAACTGCAACCCAAAAACGCCGAGGCCTTTGGCAAGGCCGTGCGGGACTATCTCAAGCGACGCTAAAAACAGGGAGCCTCCTGGGCAGCCCTAGCGTTTCCGATCCTGCTTCAACTTGTGAATGGAACGGGCCTTGTCCCGTTCCTCTTCCACCCGAAAGCGGCGAACCTTCACGCTTTTGCCCTTGATCTTGAGGTCGTCGCGCTGCTGCAGGTCCTGCAGCAGGCCCAGCGGCAGATCCACCAGGCTGTAGGCATCCTGCACGGTGATGGTCCCGATATCTTCGGCGGCGAGGCCGCCGGCATGGACCAGAAAGCCGACAATGTCGCCCGGACGGATCTTGTCGCGCTTACCGCGCGACAGGTGAGCCTTTACCCAGCGGGCCTCCGTATCGGCCTTGAATTGGCTGGCGGGTACCGGTTTGAGGGAAAATTCCTTCAGGGGCAGGCCGATCTTCTGATGGTGGTTGTTGAGGTAAATCTGTTCCCGCTCCGAGCAGATCAGGTTGTAGACAGCCCCCTTGAGGCCGGCCCGGCCGGTCCGGCCGACCCGGTGCAGATAGAAGTCGTAGGCCTCTGGGACCACCACGTTGATTACCGCGGGCAGGGCCTCAATG
>RFHL01000122.1 GCA_003696875.1 Bacteroidota bacterium
CCAGCCAGTTGGGGAGACGGCGCAGCAGCATGGAGGTTTTCTGAGTGGGACGCCCCAGGAAGTCCCGCAGGACGATGTTGACCGGGCCGCGCACCGAGAGGGCGGCCTGGGCGCCATGCTCATGCAGGTCAATGGCAAGCTCGGCCCCGGTATTGCCCATGCCTACGATCAGGACCCGCTGACCGGCAAAGGGAGCGCCGCTACGATAGGCCCGGCTGTGAAGAATCTGACCCTGGAATTGCTCCATGCCGGGCCAGGCCGGCTGGTGGGGCTCCCGGTTGACGCCGGTGCAAAGGACGACTTCAGGAGCGACGTAGACCTCGCCGGTGGTCGTAGTGGCTTGCCATAGGGTATCGGTGCGGGTGAGGTGAATAACCCGCTGCCCCAGCCGGGGCTGGATGTTGCGCTCCCGGGCATAGGCTTCGTAATAGGCGATGAGCTGGTCACGGGGGATATAGCGGGGGTAGTCAGCGGGAAAGGGGGCGTAGGGCAGATGGGAGTGCTCCTTGACAGTGTGCAGGTGCACCCGGTCATAGTGGTTACGCCAACTGGGGACGAGGGTCTCGCTGGCCTCCAGCAGGAGGTAGGGAATCTGGTGGTGATGCAAGCGGCCAGCCATGGCGAGGCCGGCAGGCCCGGCACCGATCAGCAATACGGGGGTCGTCGTAGACATGCTCAGGAGATGAGGAGGAAGAACAGATTGATGGGCAGGAGCAGGAGCGCCAGCAGGCCAAACTTGAACTGCAACTCGGGCCAGCGACGGAGCGAGAGGGCGGTTCCGGCACTGATGAGCAACAAGATCAAGGCAAAGGAGAAGACATTGAAGATGCCGCTCTTGGGGTATATGCGGAGCTGAGGGGGGAGCTGCTCCAGTTCGGCGGGAGACAAGCGAGGGCCTTCCGGGTTTTGTTTCCAGACCGATACCCGTGTCCGGACCCCGTAAAGGGGAGTATAGCTCAGGCGGATGTAGTCGCCCTGGCCGATCAGGCGGGCCCGCTTGTAGGGGAGAGAAAGCTGGAAGCTGGGGGTGCGCACCTGGATGGAGGCAAAGGCCCCCCGGTTGGGGCGGGATTGGCGGGCGAGAACGGGCTCGATGCGGGTATGCTGCCGCATGAGGTAGTCGCCTACGAGGCTGAGGGCAAAGAGCAGGATGAGGCCGGCGACGATCTGAATGTAGGGGGCATAGCGGGCAAACTCAGCTTGCCGGGCGCGCGCCTCGGCTGCCTTGGCGGCCTGGTAACGCCGCCG
>RFHL01001351.1 GCA_003696875.1 Bacteroidota bacterium
AGGTTGATAGGCAGGGGAAGCCGAATCTTTCGGGTGTGCCTGCGCGCCATTCTGCGCGGCTTTCTCCCGCTTCCGTGAGGCCAAAGTGTCGTGAGTGTTCGCGGGCGAGGGGGA
Organism: Bacteroidota bacterium; assembly: GCA_003696875.1. Lineage (GTDB taxonomy): Bacteria > Bacteroidota > Bacteroidia > J057 > J057 > RFHL01. The sequence continues at coordinate 115 of RFHL01001351.1, forward strand.
CCAGTCGCCGCATCCGGTTGGTTCTTCTGATTTCCAGTGGTGCGATTCTCTCCATACGCCTTTCGGCGGCCAGCCGCCTTGCCCTGGGGCGATTTCTCGGTGCCTTTTCCGGGGCTTCGGAACCTCACGTTACCAGTGGCATGGAACGGCTGCCGGGCCGGCCCCGGGCGGCGCCCTTCCCGGGGGCTGGCATAACGCGGCCAAATGCACTAATATGGGAGCACTTCCTGCGACCTTCTTCGGCTGTTCTGCACGCCCGTTCCCTGTCACCGCGGAGTTCCACCCGGATGTGGCAACAATTTTGCCAGCGCAACATTGGGAGTCAAACGGCGGGGCTCCGGTGCGCCGGAGCGCCCGTAACAGCAACCTGCAGGCTGAGGAGAGAACGCGATGATTGTCGGGATCCTGAAGGAAATCAAGGCGGAAGAAAACCGTGTTTCCATGACGCCGGCCGGAGTCGAGGTGATGGCCAAGACCCACGGGCATACGGTCTTGGTTGAAACCGGAGCGGGTCTGGGAAGCGGTTTCGAGGATGCGGACTATATCCAGGCGGGTGCGCAGATCGTTGCCACGCCCCAGGAAATCTATCAAAAGGCGGATATGGTCATGCACGTCAAGGAACCCTTGCCGTCCGAATACGATGTGATCCGGGAGGGCCAGATCGTGTTCACCTATCTGCATCTGGCCGCCAATGAGGAACTGACTCGCGTACTCATGGAGCGTCGTTCGGTGAACATTGCCTACGAGACCATCCAGAAGGAGGATCGTTCGCTGCCGCTGTTGACTCCCATGAGTGAGGTGGCGGGGCGCATGGCCATTCAGCAGGGAGCCAAGTACCTGGAGATGGCCCAGGGCGGCCATGGGGTGCTTCTCGGCGGGGTTCCGGGTGTGGATCCG
>RFHL01001352.1 GCA_003696875.1 Bacteroidota bacterium
AAAAAGCCTCACTTGGCCCGCCAAGCTCGGTTTTTCTTCCTTGTCTGCGCACAAGGTCTCGGCGCAAAATCGGGAAGTTATTTTTCTCGCGTTACTTAGGATGAAAACGCTGCGTGCAGGTCACTCATTGCCCGGAACCGGAAAGCCCATTTCTTCCAGGACCTCATTGCTGAGGTCGTAGGTGGCATTGGTATAGAGCCAGGTAACCTCGCCGGCTTTGTCAAAGACCAGATCGAAGCGGCGGCGCTTGGCAATGGTCTCCACGGCCCGGAATACCCGGTCCTGGATGGGCTTCATCTTACTCTCTTGCAGGGCAAAGAGCTCGCCGTCATAGCCAAACTTCTTTTCGCGGTATTCTTTGGCTTCGCGCTCGGCCTGGAAGATTTCTTCCTGTTTTTCCTGCTTTACATCTTCAGGGAGCAGGACTTCCTGGGCCTGATAGTCGGCATAGAGTTGTTCGATGGCCTGGTACTTGGCTTCGAGTTCTTCCTGCCACTGCTGCGAGATACGTTCGATTTCGTCCTGAGCCGATTTGTACTCCGGGATTTGCCCCATAATGTACTCGGTATCGACATAGGCCATTTTCTGCGCATGTACGCTTACGGCGGCAAAGAGGAGGAGACTGAGGGAGAGAAGGATCTTTTTCATAACGAATGGCTGTTGGATATTCAGGGGAAAAGAAAGGCATTTAAAAACCTCTCGTAAGGTGTACGCAAATCTCGTGCGAGGCGGGCAAAATAGGAAAAGCCAAAGCACACGCTTGTTAAGCCATCCTGCACAGAAAGGCCGAGCGGCCCGACCATAAGGTGGGACCGCTCGGCTATTCACGGGCAGGCGGCATCAGAATTCCTGTCCGAGGATAAAGTGGAACTGGCTGCCACTGATCGGCGAGTTGACCGTCTCGCCAGCCTGATCAAAGCCGTAGGCCCAGTCCAGACCAAGGAGGCCTACCATCGGCAGCATGACCCGGACCCCGGCCCCGGCAGCCCGCCGGAGCTTGAAGGGATTGTAGTTCCGGAAAGAACCGTAGCCATTGCCGCCTTCCATGAAGCCAAGCACCCAGACCGGGGCGCTTTGGTTCAGGCTGATCGGGTAGCGCAGCTCCATCACAAAGCGGTTGAAGATCGGATACCCATTGTTGGTGTTGGTGAGGCTGTTGTTTTCGTAGCCGCGCAGGGGGATAAACTCACGGCCGTCCAGGTTGGCAAAGCCAGCCCCCACCAGACCCGAACCGCCCAGGAAGTAGCGCTCAAAAGGAGATACGCCCAGAGCAGGATTATAGCCCCCGAGAAAACCAGCCTCGATCCGGGTACTCAGGACCATGTTGTCCCATACCCGGAAGAACCAGTTGCTCGTGAAGCGCCATTTGTGGTATTCCAGCCAGTTGTATTTCTCCTGTCCGGACATCTCGTTGTAGTCGGTGCCTTCCGGATCAAAAAGGGAGTAGGGGGGCGTCGCCTCGACCGAGAGCGACATGATCGAGCCGCTGCGGGGGTAGATCGGCGCATCCACACTGCTACGGTCAAAGGACTGCCGCAGCGTGATGATGTTGACATAGGCGTTGGGTTCCCCTTCGAAGCCCCGGAAGCCCCGGGCCGTGGGGTTTACGATGTCGTAGTATTTGTACCCGATAGAGGTACGGGAGGTGAAGAAGTCGTCCGGGAACTTCAGCCGGCGGCCATAGTCGATGGAGGAGTTGAAGATGGCATTCCGGGAGAATACAGCGGTGCCGAAGTT
>RFHL01001353.1 GCA_003696875.1 Bacteroidota bacterium
AGCCAGCCCAGGGCTCGGTGGCGCCCCTCGAACCAACCCATTTTACCCATGATGATCTTCCTCGGTATCAGGACACTTCTAAGAAGGGGCGGGCGATAAAATAGACGGCGAGAAGGCCGATGCCGACACCGGCCAGGCGGCGGAACCACACGCCTCCCTGCTGAAAGCGGCTGCTTTCCAGCAGCCGACGCACCGTGGCCATGGAGCTGCCCGCCACGGCGATGGGGATACAATGGCCGATCCCGAACAGCACGATGTAGAGCACCCCGGTGAGCACCTTCTCCTGGATGGTGATAAACGCAAGGATGGGGGCGATGAAGCCGAACGTGCACGAGCCCGACAGCACCCCATAGGCCAGGCCCAACACGAAGGCGCCGCTCATGCCGCGCAGCTTGAGGCGGGAAAGAGCCCCGCCGGAAAGCGAGCAGGCGCTCACCCCGAGCATGTCCAAAGCCACCCACAGCAGGATGGCACCCACCAACAGGGTCCAGTACGGGCCGATTTCCCCGAGCATGCGGCCGAGCAGCGAACAGACCACTCCGATCAAGGCGATGGTCATAAACAGCCCCAAGGTGAACAAAACGGCGTAGCGTCCCGCCTCCCGGGCGCTCAGGAGCCGCTGCTGACCGGCCACATAGCTGACCACCAGCGGGATCGAAGCCATGTGACACGGACTCAGGGCCACACTCACCATGCCCCACAGAAAGCACCCCAAGGCGGCGAGACCCGTGCCGCCGGTCATCCAGGTATTGATCGTAAGAAACCAGGACTCAAGCATTCAGGCTCCTTCCAACGCCCTGTCGCCTGCCGTCAGTTGACGCCCAACTTGGCGAAGATTTTCAAGATACTTTCCCGATCCAAAAAGCCTTCGTGACGAACCACCTCCGCACCCGACTTGTCGTAAAAGATCTGCGTGGGAATGACGCGAATACCGAACTTGGGCGCTTCTTTGGGGTGCTTCCAGACATCGATGAAAACGATTGCCGCCTTTCCCGCATAATCCTTTTTCAACTGCTCGATGATGGGCGCCATCATCTTGCAGGGGATGCAGCGGTCCGCCCCCAAATCCACCATAGTCACCATGCCTTTGACGGGCACTTCCGGAACCGTGGACTCCTCCTGCTTCGCGCAAGACGACGACGCCCCGATCAGACTCAACAACAACAGAAAAACCACCCATCCCCTGCGCATTCGACGACTCCTTTCTGAAGCGTTTATGGGCCGTTGGCCATCAGCTCAGATCTTCCG
>RFHL01001354.1 GCA_003696875.1 Bacteroidota bacterium
CTATGATCAGGTTGGCACAGGGGGGCGTTTTGCCGTGGAAGCTGCAGGGTTCCAGGCTTACGTACATCGTCGCCTCGGACAGATGCTCCGGCACCCTGACCGAGCGGATGGCTGCCACCTCGGCATGGGGGCCTCCGGCAAAGGCATGGTAGCCTTCGCCAATAATCCGGCCTTGATGCACAATAACGGCCCCTACCTGGGGGTTAGGAAAAACGGCGGCGGTGCCCAAGCGGGCCAGGGAGAGGGATCGTTGGAGAAAGGGAAGGTCGTTGTCAGCCTGCAGCACCATAAGCGAGATAGAGGTCAGGTTCCCGTGGCCGGGATTTCACTAGGTTCAACAGAGGAAAAAGTCAGACAAGAAAAGCGTGGAAGCCCAACGATTGTTCTGACCAAGCTGCTGATCACATCTGTTCGATCGCTTAGGGGAGGGCGTAACTGAAGCCAGAAAACAAAAAAAGGCAAGAACCGCATCACACCGATCAACTCCTTACCGCTGCTTCCTTTCGGACCTGACGGAGTTCGGAGGATCTGGTCGCGCAGCCTTGCCGAGTGCAAAAGTACGGGAGATTTGTGGTTTTCCCAAAGTCTGCGCTTAAATTTTGCTTAATTTACCTATCTCATTTCATCCTCCATTCGAACCCCCTTATCTATGAACCGATTCCGAATAGCCAGTCTGTGCTTTTTTCTGCTGCTGATGGGTAGCGTTGGCTTGTACGCCCAATCTACAGCCCCGGAGGCGCCTCGTCGTATGGTCCGCAATATCATGCAGAGTGAGCTGGCCTGGCCCGCCGAGGCCGAAGAAGCCCTGAAGGCCTCTATCGCCCAGTTGCCGGGGGTGGAGATCGTGGTGCTTACCGCTGCCAATCGGCGGATTGTGGTGGGCTATCAGCCAGCCGAGAACACCACCGACCAACTGGCCGAGGCCATCGCCGAGCTGGGCTATCCCGTGAAGGTCCTGTACTATCCTCCGCATGAAGACCCGGCCCGGCAGCAGCCGGCCGAGGAGCAAAATTAGTCCTACTACGAGTGGCCAAAACGACAAAAGGCTGCCTCCAATCCGGAGGCAGCCTTTTGCATGAGAATAAGCCAGAGTGGCTTACCTAGATATCAATGTTGGCGTACTTGGCGTTGCGTTCGATGAACTCCCGCCGCGGGGCGACTTCGTCGCCCATGAGGGTTGAGAAGAGGTGATCGGCCTCGGCGGCACTCTCAATGCTCACCCGCTGGAGCGTCCGGGTTTGGATGTCCATGGTGGTTTCCCATAGCTGCTCGGGGTTCATTTCGCCCAGACCTTTGTACCGCTGAATGGTAGCTTTGCCTTCCTGACCTCCCGCGAGCTCTGCAATGGCCTCTTTTCGATCGGTCTCGGTCCAGCAGTAGCGGCGGTGTTTGCCTACCTTGACCTGGTAGAGCGGCGGCATGGCGATGAAGACATGGCCCGCCTCAATCAGAGGCAGCATGTTGCGATAGAAGAGGGTCAGGAGCAGCGTCCGGATGTGGCTGCCGTCCACATCGGCATCCGTCATGATGACGATCTTGTGGTAGCGCAGCTTGTCGAGGTTGAGTTCTTCGCCTTCACCCAGGCCCGTCACGCCCAGCGCGAGGATGATGTTCTTGATTTCCTCATTCTCATAGATGCGAGAAGGGTGTGCCTTTTCCACGTTGAGGATTTTTCCCCGTAGCGGCAAAATGGCCTGATACTTCCGGTCGCGGGCCTGCTTGGCACTTCCGCCGGCCGAGTCACCCTCGACGAGGAAGATTTCGCACTCTTCTGGCTTGCGGCTGGAGCAGTTGGCCAGCTTGCCGGGCAGGCCGCCTCCGATGGACGAACTCCGTTTTTGTACCGCTTCGCGGGCTTTTTTGGCGGCGTGACGGGCCTCCGCGGCGAGGAGGACCTTCTGTACGATCCGCTTGGCGACGTTGGGATTTTCTTCCAGAAAATAGCTCAGTTCCTTGCCCACAATCGACTCCACGATGCCCGATACCTCCGAGTTGCCCAGTTTGGTTTTGGTTTGTCCCTCAAACTGCGGTTCGGGCACCTTGACTGAGATGACACAAGTGAGGCCTTCGCGGAAGTCGTCGCCCGAGATGGCAAATTTGACCTTCTTGAGCAGGCCGGCCTGCTCGGCATAGTTTTTCAGGGTCCGGGTCAGCGCCTTTTTGAAGCCCGAGACGTGGGTCCCGCCTTCGTGAGTGTTGATGTTATTGACGTAGGAGTGGATGTTTTCGTTGAAGGACGAATTGTACTGAATGGCCAGCTCCACCGGGGTGGTTTCCTCCTTGTCGATACCTATGATGTGGATGGGCGTATCGTGCAGAGGCGAACGTCCCCGGTCCAGGAAACGGACAAACTCAGACAGGCCGCCTTCCGAGTAGAAGATCCGGCTCAGGTGCTGGGCCTTTTGTCCATCGATTTCCGGGCTGTTTTCGTCGGCGGGCTCACGCAGGTCGATGAGGATGATGCGCACCCCCCGGTTGAGGTAGGCCAGCTCCCGCAGGCGGGAGGCCAGGGTATCGAACTTGTACTCCAACGTAGAGAAGATGGTCCCGTCGGGCCAGAAGCGGGTCTCTGTGCCGCGGCTGTCGCTTTCGCCCGTCACGGTGACGGGGCCTTTGGCGACGCCCTTGGTGTACTCCTGCCGGTGGACCTTGCCATCGCGAAATACCTGCACCTCACACTTCCGGGAGAGGGCATTGACGCAAGAAACCCCCACGCCGTGCAGGCCGCCGGATACTTTGTAGGTGTTTTTGTCAAACTTGCCCCCCGCCCCGAGGCGGGTCATGACGAGTTCCAGGGCCGAGACGCCTTCCTTGGCGTGGATGTCCACCGGGATGCCCCGGCCATCGTCCCGCACGGTGATGGAGTTGTCCTCGTGGATGATCACCTTGATGTTGGTGGCAAAGCCCGCCATCGCTTCGTCGATGGAGTTGTCGACGACCTCGTAGACGAGGTGATGCAGGCCGCGCTCTCCCACGTCCCCGATATACATCGCGGGGCGTTTACGCACGTGCTCGATCCCTTCCAGAACTTGAATATTACTCGCAGAGTAATCGGGCACGTCGTTTCTCAAGTCGCTCATTATCTGTTATTTACAAAAATGCACTATGGGTTTGATCCAACACTTAAAAATACGAAAAAAACGCCAACTTTCACAGGTACGGGTGGTATAAAAAGCCCCCGGCTCCGCGTGGAGTCGGGGGCATACCTATCCGTAAGATTACCGCCTAAAGCGGGATGTTTCCATGCTTTTTGCGGGGTCGATTTTCCACCTTGTTGGCGAGCATCTCAAAGGCCCGGATAACCTTGGCGCGGGTTTCTTCCGGGAAGATCACCTCATCGATATAGCCGCGGGCCGCCGCCCGGTAGGGATGGGCAAATTTTTCCTTGTACTCGGCGACTTTCTCTTGCAGCTTGGCCTCGGGATCGTCGGCCTCGGCGATCTCCCGCCGGAAGATGATCTCCGCTGCCCCTTGGGGGCCCATCACGGCGATTTCGGCCGTGGGCCAGGCATAGTTCATATCGGCCCCGATATGCTTGGAGTTCATCACGTCGTAGGCGCCGCCGTAGGCCTTGCGGGTGATCACCGTCACCCGGGGTACGGTGGCTTCGCAGAAGGCGTATAGGAGCTTGGCACCGTTGGTGATGATGGCATTCCACTCCTGATCGGTGCCGGGCAGGAAGCCGGGTACATCCTCAAACACCAGCAGTGGGATGTTGAAGGCATCGCAGAAGCGGACAAAGCGCGCCCCCTTGGTTGAGGCGTGGATATCGAGTACCCCGGCGAGCATCGCCGGCTGGTTGGCGACGATGCCGATGCTCCGCCCGTCGAGCCGGGCAAAGCCCACGATGATGTTTTCGGCAAAGTTGCGGTGCACCTCAAAGAAGGACTCCCGATCGACCACATGGGCGATCACTTCCTTCATGTCGTAGGGCGTATTGGGGTTGGCGGGGACGACACTGTTCAGAGCAGGAACCGGCTCGGAGGCAGACTGGCGCGAGGGCACAGGCAGGGGCTCTTCTTCGCAGTTCTGGGGGAGATAGCTCAGCAGGCGCTTGATATGCAGGATGGCCTCGGCCTCGTGAGCACAGGCAAAGTGGGCCACGCCGCTCTTGGAAGCGTGAGTCATGGCGCCACCGAGTTCTTCGGAGGTCACGACTTCGTGGGTCACGGTCTTGACCACGTTGGGACCCGTGACAAACATGTAGGAGCTGTTCTCCACCATGAAAATGAAGTCGGTGATGGCCGGGCTGTAGACAGCGCCACCGGCACAGGGACCCATGATGGCCGAGATTTGCGGCACCACACCGGAAGCCAGGGTGTTGCGAAAGAAAATGTCGGCGTAGCCGGCGAGGGAGACGACCCCCTCCTGAATCCGGGCTCCGCCGGAGTCGTTCAAGCCGATGATGGGAGCCCCGTTCTTGAGGGCCAAATCCATGATCTTGCAAATCTTCTCGGCATAGGTCTCGGACAGCGAGCCGCCCATCACCGTGAAGTCCTGGCTGAAAACATATACCAGCCGGCCGTTGACCTTGCCGTAGCCTGTGACTACGCCATCACCTAGGATTTGCTGCTTTTCTAACCCAAACTCCGTAGACCGGTGGGTGACAAACTGGCCAATTTCTTCAAAGGTGCCCTCATCGAGCAGAAGCTCGATCCGTTCCCGGGCGGTGAGCTTTCCTTTGCTATGTTGGGTTTCGATCCGCTTTTTTCCGCCTCCCAGCAGTGCCTCGGCCTGCTTCTGACGCAGAATGTCAAATTTTTCTTCGAGGGAAGAATCGGGCGTGATGTTCATATTGGCGGGACTTTGGCCGGCTTGTAGGCTTAATTCCTGATTGAGGACATACGGGTCACGTTGGCGAACCCGAAGGGTTAGCCTTCTTCCATGGCGGCTTCGATTTCATCGGTCATCTCCATATTGTGGAAGACCTGCTGTACATCATCGTCATCTTCGATGATGTCGATCAGCTTCAGAACCGACTTGGCGCGATCTACATCGAGGGTGACGGTGGTGCTGGGAATCCGGTCCAGAGAACTTTCGGCGTCGATGTTGAGTTCTTCCATCTTGCTGTTCATGAGACCATAGTCCTCAAAGGCACAGGTAGCGACAAAGTTGTCTCCGTCGCGCTCAATGTCTTCGAGGCCAGCGTCGAGCAGTTCCAGGGTAATTTCTTCTTCGTCCAGGCCCTCCGCCGCAAAGACAAATACCCCCTTGCGCTCAAACATGTAGTCGACGGAACCACTTTTACCCAGGCTTCCTCCGTATTTGCTGAAGTAGGAGCGAATATTGGCTACCGTCCGCTTGTTGTTGTCGGTCAGACACTCGACAAAAACGGCAATGCCGTTCGAGGCGTAGCCTTCAAAGTTGACTTCTTCGTAGCTGGTGCCATCGGCGCCGGAGCCTTTGGAGATGGCCCCTTCAATCTTATCCTTGGGGACACTGGCCTTGCGCGCGTTTTTGATGGCCATGCGCAGGCGGGGGTTGGAGTCGGGGTCGGCGCCGCCTTCCTTGGTCGCCACGGCGACCTCCTTGATCAGCTTGGTAAAAAGTTTGGAGCGTTTGGCGTCTTGGGCACCCTTGCGGTGCTTGATGTTCGCCCATTTACTATGTCCGGCCATAAACGAAGAAGTGAAAAAAAACTTTGGTGCGTGACAGCTCTGGAATCGGAATTTTTCCTTGCCTGGGAAGGCAGGAGAGAGTTCCTTATTCATTATCCTCGCAAAATTAAGAAATATTCCGCAGCCCCCGAAAAAAAACAGGCCGGCGAAAGCGCCGGCCTGTAAGGATACAGATAGGGCTGCCTGGCCCGGATTAGCTGATCAGAGTCGTTTGCTCTTTACCCAGTCGGTTCATCACATTTTCGCGGATCAGGCGATAATAGTGCTTGCGTCCAGTGGTTTTGTCTTGCCGGATCAGGCCGATCCCGATCATGATCTTAATATATTTCTTGGCCGTGGTCCCCTTGATATGCAGCTCGTTTTCCATATCCTGGGAAAAGAAGCCGGTGGTGGCATGGTTGACCAGGAAACGGGGCATATCAAATACCACTTCGAAGATGGTGCCACTCTTGTACAGGTCGTGGAACATGTAGCGGATGCCCTGCTCGAGTTGCCGGTTGGTAGTCTGCTGCATATCAAGGAAGAAGCCGAGGCGGTTGACTTCCTTGAAGGTGATGTAGCTGCGCAGGTTTCGATAGGAAAAGTCCAGGTGTTCAGCGGCGAGCGGCAGGTCTCCTTTGGAGATGTTGATACACTTGTTGAGGGTCTTGTTGCGCACCGAGTTGGGCACTTTTTTAAACTCGTCCCAATCAGCTTTGATGAAGCTGAGGGCGTTGTTATCGTCCTCTAGCTCACGCAGCAGCTGATCGGCGATCCGGACCGTGATGGAGTCTTCGTTCAACACCCCCCCGAGTCGCATCAACTTGATTTCGTACCATTGGTAGCGGTAGTAAACCTTGATGTTAAAATGCGAAGCCGGTTCGAAGTCGGTGTAAGCCCTGCGGAAGGCCTGTACCTGGGAAGGCCCGATAATGGAAAGGTTTTCTTCAATCGAGTCGGTGCTCTGCTGGATGCGCTCGAAGAATTGGTCCAGGACAGCCACCATCCAGGAGACACCGGGCTTATGGGTTTCCGCCAAGAAAATGTCATTGGCCATTTCGAGGGTGCGCGTAACCAAATAGAAGCCCCCTTGGTCCAGGCGCTTGCTGCCATATTTGTGTACTTCACCCAGCAGGTCATGGGTTTTTTGCGAAGCATCATTTCGGAGCAGCAGCTTGCTGTACACACTGGCCGCCTGGGCATACAAAGGATAATCTCCCCGACGCTTGTAGAAGGCGATATTCTCCTTCATTTGCTTTTCGGTCAGAGGCTGATCGGTCTGGACGGCAATGCTCGCTTTGAGGAGCTGGGTTTCCACGCTCAGGGCATCGTCCTTGATGGCGTCGGCCATCGCGACGGCTTTTTCCAGGTGGGCATAGGCATGACTGGAGAAGGAGGCTTGTTCCAGGCCATCTTCGGTCATCCCGTACAACTGCATGTAGAGATTGGCAATAATGCGCTCTACATAGATGCGGTCAGTTTGGGCAAGCTGATTGGCCTTGCGGGCGTAGCGGGCCTCCAGCTCTTTCAACTGGAGCTGGCAATGCTCCAGGCGCGTCATCGGGTCGTCAAATAGCGAAAACCCGCTGATCAG
>RFHL01000123.1 GCA_003696875.1 Bacteroidota bacterium
GCCCCAAAAGGGGGCTTTTCGGCGGTTTTGTGGCCCAAAAGGTAGCAGGCCGGACGCCTGGTCGACCAGACCAAACGTAAGGTTCGCCGCATAAACGCAAAAACGGCCACCGGCCAAAAGGCCGGCAGCCGCAGCTGTGCCAAACAAGCTGGAGAACCTAACAGGTAACCCCAACCGGCATGGAGAGGCGGCGCTTGACCGCAACCTGGGCCGTCACGATGCGGGCGATGGGCACGCGATAGGGTGAGCAGCTCACGTAGTCGAGGCCATGGTCTTCGCAGAACTCAATGGAGCGAGGATCTCCCCCGTGCTCACCACAGATCCCGACCTTCAGGTCAGACTTGGTCTGCCGGCCGCGGGTAGTCCCGATTTCTACCAGGGCGCCTACCCCACAGGGATCGATGCTCTGGAAGGGGTCACGGTCGATCAGGCCTTGCTCCAGGTAGACGGGCAGGAAGTCGCCGATATCGTCGCGGGAGTAGCCAAAGGTCAGCTGGGTGAGGTCATTGGTCCCGAAGGAGAAGAAGTCGGCGTACTTGGCGATCTTGTCGGCCACGAGGGCGGCGCGGGGGATTTCGATCATCGTCCCGACCTTGAAGTCTATGCGCTCGTTGCGCTCTTCGAAGACTTTTTCGGCGGTGCGACGGATCACTTCGGCCTGGGTGCGAAATTCGCTGCCAAGGCTCACCAGGGGTACCATGATCTCAGGGATCACATGGCCACCTTTGGCGCGCAGGTTCAGCGCGGCCTCAATGATGGCGCGGGTTTGCATCTCGGTGATTTCCGGGAAGCGGATTCCCAGACGGCAGCCTCGGAGCCCCAGCATGGGGTTCACTTCGGAGAGTTCCTCGACGGTCTGGCGGATTTGCTCGATGGGCACGCCCATCTCCCGGGCCATTTGGCGCTGGTTCTCCTCTTCCTTGGGCAGGAATTCGTGGAGGGGCGGGTCCAGCAGGCGGATGGTGATCGGCAGGTCATCCATCACTTCGAAGAGGCCTTCGAAGTCTTTGCGCTGGAAGGGCAGCAGGCGCTCCAGGGCTTCCTTACGGCCGGGAGCATCCTTGGCCAGGATCATCTCCCGGAAGATGGAGAGGCGCTCGCCTTCGAAGAACATGTGCTCGGTACGGCAGAGGCCGATGCCTTGGGCCCCAAAGTCGCGCGCGACGTAGGCGTCGCGCGGGATGTCGGCATTGGTACGCACCTTGATGTTGGCGTACTTGTTGGTCATCTCCATGAGCTTGCCAAAAGCGCCATCCATTTGGGGGGCTTCGGTCGCAACTTCGCCTTCATAGACGTAGCCATCCGAGCCGTTGATGGAGATCCAGTCTCCTTCCTTGAGGGTGATATGTTCGTTGTGGACGGTGCGGGCCTTGTAGTCAACGTGCAGGGTGCCGGCACCCGAAACACAGCAGGTACCCATGCCGCGGGCCACAACGGCCGCGTGGGAAGTCATTCCGCCGCGGGTGGTGAGGATCCCTTTGGCTACGGCCATCCCCTGAATGTCTTCGGGAGAGGTCTCGGTCCGGACCAGGATCACTTTTTCGCCTTTCTGGGCCCACTCGACGGCGTCCTCGGCAAAGAAGACGATGCGGCCGGTCGCCGCACCCGGCGAGGCGGGCAGCCCCTTAGCAATGTTGTGGGCGGCCTTGACGGCCAGCGGATCGAAGATCGGGTGCAGCAGCTCGTTGATTTTCTCAGGATCAATGCGGAGCAGCGCCTGTTCCTCGTCGATCAGACCTTCGTCGACCATGTCCATGGCGATCTTGACCATAGCAGCGCCGGTGCGCTTGCCGTTGCGGGTTTGGAGCAGCCACAGACGACCTTCCTGAATGGTGAACTCAAGGTCCTGCATCTCGGAATAGTGGTCCTCCAGGCGTTCTTGGATGCTGTGCAACTCGGCATAGACCTCAGGCATCAGCTCTTCCAGCGAAGGATACTCGGCGGCCCGGGTGGCCTCTTCGATGCCGACGAGCTCGGCCCAGCGGCGCGAGCCCGACAGGGTTACCTGCTGCGGGGTCCGGGTACCGGCCACCACATCCTCACCCTGGGCATTGATCAGGTACTCACCCATGAAGACGTTTTCGCCCGTGGCGGGATCGCGGGTGAAGGCAACGCCCGTAGCGGAGGTATCGCCCATGTTGCCAAACACCATGGCCTGCACGTTCACGGCGGTGCCCCACTCCTCGGGGTAGCCATTCATGCGGCGGTAGGCGATGGCCCGGTTGTTCATCCAGCTGTTAAACACGGCCGTGACGGCGCCCCAGAGCTGATCCCAGGGATCAGTGGGGAAGTCTTCGCCGGTCGCCTCGCGGATGGCCTTGCGGAAACGGCTCACCAGTTCCTTAAGGTCATCGACGGTCAGCTCGGTATCCAGTTTCACCCCTTTTTCCTGCTTGATCTCGTGGATCAGTACTTCAAAGGGGTCTTCATCTTCCTTGTTGGTCGGCTTGAGCCCCATGACCACATCGCCGTACATCTGTACAAAGCGGCGGTAGGAGTCCCACGCCAGGCGAGGGTTGTTGAATTTCCGGGCCATGCCTTCAACGACTTCGTCGTTCAGGCCCAAGTTCAGCACGGTGTCCATCATTCCCGGCATGGATACACGGGCACCGGAGCGTACGGAGAGCAGCAGCGGGTTTTCGGTATCCCCGAAGGTGTAGCCCATGGTTTCCTCGACGTGGTGCACGCCGCGCTCGACCTGGCTTTTCAGCAGGCCGATGACATACTCCTTGCCTTTCTGGTAGTAGTGGTTGCAAGCTTCTGTGGTGATGGTGAATCCCGGGGGTACCGGTATGCCAAGGAGACTCATTTCTGCGAGGTTGGCACCTTTGCCCCCCAGCAGCTCTTTCATTCCTGCGTTGCCCTCGGCGTTGATTCCGCCAAAGACGTAGACGTACTTCGGTGATGGCATAGCTAAAAAAATTTGTTTCCGAGTAATGAGGCGTCAGCAGACAACCGGCGCGTAGGACAAAGCTATAGCGCATCCATCCTACATGCACTGACTTTATGCATGGTATAGGATGTGTTTACTTCAGGGTCGATGCCGTTTGATACAGGGCTGGTTGTGAGGGAGTTTCTGGCTCTACGGGGTGCTGAGGCCCTTTTGGGAGCGGAGGAAACACCATTTGGGATTCTTCATATGAGAAAAATCATTTCCGGGCACAGACTTTTCTTAGTTGCGTTGAGTCAAGGCGAAAGAGATGTGCCAAGTCACCGGACCGGTCTCTAAGCCCTTGTCCCCGGTTGGGTAAAAGCGGATATTTACCGGACAGATTCACCCTTCGTCTTATGCGTAGCTTGTTTGTTGGCCTGAGCTTGTTATTTGGTGGTGTCGCTCCAGGCCCAGCCCGGGGCCTGCGGACAGGATGAGGCGGCCTTGGCCGCCCGCACCTTCTCCCGCCTGAGGCTGGCGGCTGTGCCCTCCGCAGCGACAGCTTGCTGCGGGTTCCGCTGGTCGTTCACCTCGTCGCCCGGAGCAATGGCAATGGCCGGGCTTCCTTCCCATTTCTCCTGGACCAGCTCTGCGAGCTCAACGAGCTCTATGCCCCAGTCGGGATGCGTTTTTTCCTGCCTCTGGACGGGATACGGTTGATAGACCATGACGCCATCTATCTACACCACGGCCTGCCGGCCAGCCCGGCCCAGATGGAACAGGTGCGCGCCGACTCGGCGGTCAACGTCTTTGTCGTACAGCAGGCGGGCGGCTCAGGCAGCATTGGGGTGATCGGCTATTACGATCTGGGTCGGGACTGGATCGTGATCCAGCGGGATCAGATCCGCCCCGGCAACCGGACCCTGGCCCATGAGGTGGGCCATTACTTCTCGTTGCTCCACCCGCACTTTGGCTGGGATGGGGCTGCCTGGGACAGCGTCCTCCATGGCAATCCACCGGGCTCCCTCGCGCCCGACGGCCTCACGCCGGTCGAGCGGGTCGATGGCAGCAACTGCCAGACCGCCGGGGATCGGCTGTGCGATACCCCGCCCGACTACAACCTGGGCCTGGACTGGCAGCAAAGCTGTACCTATGCCGGTGGGGCCCTGGATCCGGCAGGACAGGTGCTAGATCCTGACGAGCGGCTCATCATGAGCTATTTCTCCGAAAGCTGCCGGCGGGACTTTTCGCCGGAGCAGCGCCAGCTGATGCGGGCCGACTATCTGAGCGCGGCGCGCAATGCGCTGCGGACAGCGCCGCCGGACACCCTCTCTACCGTCGCCCCGGTATCCGACCTGCTGCAGCCCGCTCCGGGCGGCCTCACCGACTGGGCTGACAGTGTGCAGCTGCGCTGGTCCAGCGTATCAGGCCAGGCCGCCTACCTCGTGCAGGTAGACCGCAGCCCGGCCTTTGACCTGTCTCCCATCACCCGACTCACTACGGAATCAGTCTGCTCCTGACTGGTCTGCTCGACAGCCGGACCTATTACTGGCAGGTGCGGGCCTACCGCAGCGGGCAGACCTGCGGTAGCTTTGGCCCGGTGCAGGCCTTCAGCACGGGATACTATACTGCCCTGGCATTTGGGGGACAGGCTCAGATTCAGGCCCGCTTCCTGGCGGGCGGTGCGCTGCGTCTGGAGCGCGATCACCCCGCCCCCTGGCGGGGGCAGATCCGATTGCTCGGTATAGATGGGGCCCAGCTTGGGCAAATCAGGATAGACTTTCCGCCGGGTCGGCAGGTCTGGACTTGGGCCCTGGGAGATTTGCCAGCTGGACCTTATCTGCTGCAGATTCCCGGCCATGGTGTCTTTCGGCTGTGGCGGGACTGAGCCGTCTTCCCGGAGTCGGTAGATGTGAGAATGAAGAAAAAAAGCCCGGCCAAGGATGGCCGGGCAGAGGGACATGTCGGTCCGGAGGGGCGATCGGCTCGCTACTCGATAATCGTCATCTCATCCAGCAGATGGCTGGCACCGGCAAACTTGTCGATGATGAAGAGGATGTACCGGGCATCCACGCAGATGGTACGGTTATACTCGGGGAAGACGTAGATGTCCCCGGCCATGGCCTCCCAGTTTCCGTCAAAAGCACAGCCGATCAGTTCGCCCCGGGCGTTGAGCACGGGCGAGCCGGAGTTGCCACCGGTGATGTCGTTGGTGGTCAGGAAGCAGACGCGCATGTCGTCCCCTTCGGCATAGCGGCCGTAGTCTTTGTTTTCGTACAGTTCTACCAGTTTGGCCGGCACACGGTAATCGGGGTTGTCGGGGTCCATCTTCTCCATGATCCCCTCGATGGTGGTGTAGTACTCGTAGATGACGCCGTCACGCGGCTCGTAGCTGCGCACCTTGCCGTAGGTCACCCGCATGGTCGAGTTGGCGTCGGGGTAGAAGTTTTTGTCGCTGTGCATCTCCCGTAATCCTTGTATATAGGTCTTGCGCAGCATGTCCAGCTGGAAGCCGAGGGGGTAGTACATCGGGGCCACGGCCCGCCGGAAGTGACCGATGAGGCCCTGCACAAATTGCAGCAGCGGATCATTGGCGAGGGCCTCGGCATCAGGGTTGTCGAGGAGGTCAGCCAGTCGTGCCTCATCGGTCGCGTAGGAAGTTGCATAAGCCTGGTCCACCCAGGCCTGGATACGCTCGGCGGGGGTGAGCTCCACCTCGACGATTTCCGGCTCCGCGTTGCGCTTTTTCCGCTTTTTGCGGCGCTTCTTTATCTTACCCGTTTCCTCCTCTTCTTCCACCGCCGGGGCAGGATTTACGATCTGGTTCAGTACCTCGGGGCGCAGGCCTTCGGGCAGGTCTTCGTAGGCACGCAGCATGACACCGGCCATGACGTCGCGATCCACTTCGTAGACGAAGTGTTCAAAATGACTACCCATGGTCTCCCGCATCTCGGCGATCGCCTCGGCTTGGACCTCGTCATCGCCACTCGCCATAGCGCTCTGCAGGCCGCCCATCTGGTTGAAAGAGAAGCCCACCGCGCTTGGGCCGAGCAGCCCATAGAAGAGGTGGTTCATGAAATGATCGGTCTCAACGGAACGCTCATGCAGCTGCCGGATGTTTTCCAGCACTTCGCCATACTGCTCCTTGCGTGTCTCGTCGGCATCGGCCCAGGCCTGAAACTGCGCCTCTTCCGCGGCTTTTTTGGCCACGATGCCGTTGCGCTCCAACATGGTCGTCTGCCCGATATAGTACTTGTAGGAGTTCATCAGGGAGGCATACTCCGAGGCCAGTTTGATGCGCACGGCATCGCTCTGGTCCATGGCCGCCTTCATGATCTCGGTACGGGTACCCAGGATGTTGATGATGTCCAGGTTGCTATGCTCCAGAGCCATTTCCACCGCTGCCGAGGTGAGGTAGCGCTCCGTGGAGCCCGGGTAGCCGAGGATCATCGCGTAATCTTCTTCTTCCACACCCTGTAGGGAGATCGGGAAGAAATGCTTGGGCTGGTAGGGCTTGTTTTCGGGTGAATACTCGGCCGGCTCATTGTCCGGACCGGCATAGACCCGCATCAGGGAAAAGTCGCCCGTGTGGCGGGGCCACACCCAATTGTCGGTGTCATAGCCAAACTTACCGATATCGGAGGGCGGAGCCCCCACGAGGCGCACGTCGCGGTACACTTCGTACACAAACAGGTAAAACTCACTGCCGTGAAACATGGGCTTAACCACCGCGTCGTAGTTGGTGCCTTCCACCGCCTCGGCGGCGATTTGCTCCAGTACCTCGTCAATCTCCATCGGGTTCAGGTCGCCTTCGGCGAGGACCGCCTCGGTCACATCTTCGGAGTGAATCAGGAAGGCCGCCGTCGCGCCCTCCACGGGGAGTTCTTCTGCCTCGCTACCGGCCCAGAAGCCATGGGTCAGCAGGTCATTTTCTTCGCTACTGAGGGAAGCAATCGCGTCATACGCACAGTGGTGGTTGGTGAGCATCAGGCCCTTGGGAGAGACCATCTCAGCCGTACACTGTCCCCCGTTCAGGCGCACGATGCCATCCTTCACACTGGGGGCATCTTCGTTGTACACCTCGTCTACCGAGATCTCCAGGCCCATCGCCTTCATGTCTTCGGCATTCAGCTCCTTGATCTTCAGGGGGAGCCACATCCCTTCGGTCGATTGCGGGGCGGTGCCCTGCTGAGCCAGCGCCGGCGTCACAAACAGCATGACGGCGAGCAGGAGGCTCATCCAACGTTTTTGCATCATTGTAATGATCTACATTAAGAAGTTAAGACATTCGGAGGTCAAAGGTAATAAATCCGCCTTACCCCTTGGTAAGCGGTTCTGCAAAGCTTGAGGAAAAGTCGGCAAAATCAGCCCTCGCGGTGTACATCGTAGGCCGAAGCCTGGGCCGTGGGCATCACGACGATGTCGTTGATGGTCACGTGTGGGGGCGTCGAGGCCACATAGGCCACCACCTCGGCCACGTCGTGGCCGGTGAGGGGCGTCATCCCCTGATAGACGGCATCGGCAGCCGCCTGGTCGCCCTTAAAGCGCACCACCGAAAACTCGGTCTCTACCAGCCCGGGGGCGACATTGGTCACCTTGATGCCATAGGGGAGCAGGTCGATGCGCATGCCCTGGGAGAGGGCATCTACGGCATGCTTGGACCCACAGTAGACGTTTCCACCCGGGTAGACCTGCTTGCCGGCAATGGAGGCAATGTTGATGATGTGGCCCCGGCGGCGGGCGACCATCCCGGGCGAGACCGCCCGGGTGACATAGAGGAGCCCTTTCACATTGGTGTCGATCATGCGCTCCCAGTCGTCTTGCACGCCTTCGTGGATCGGCCCTCGCCCCACGGCGAGGCCGGCATTGTTGACGAGGATGTCGATCGCCTGCCAGTCGGCAGGCAGGCCGACAATGGCGGCGGCTACCGCCGCCGGGTCGCGCACATCAAAGGTGAGCGTTAGCACTTCGGTATTCAGGCGTTTAGCCAGTGCCTGCAGCCGGTCTTCCCGGCGGCCGGTGAGAATCAGTCGATGGCCTTCGGCAGCAAATACTTCGGCGCAGCCCTGGCCGATGCCGGCCGTCGCGCCTGTGATCATGATGGTTTTGGGCATAGTCAGAGGTCAGAACAAGGATGTCAGACTAGAGAAGTCAAAAAAAGGGTCACCATGGAGGTGAGAGGATATTCCCAAATGAACAAGTGGCATCACAAAAACGGCATTGGGGGCTACCGGGGTACCGGCGTAAAGCTTTTCACCAGCTGATAGAAGGGCTGCCGGGTATTGTCGAAGTCGGAGCGGTCGATGGTGGTCAGGGCAAAGCCAACGATGTAATCGTCGTCGTACGGAACGTAGGCATAGGCCAGATACTTGACGACCCGGGCGGCGGGGTTGCCGGTTTTGTACTCCTTGGTCAGGGCTTTTCCGCCCAGGTTGATCGGCATATCCATGGTTTCCTGGAGGACCTCCGCATCGGGATTTTTCAAAAACTGGCTATCCAGCCACATGTAGATCGAGTCCACCGTCCCACAGTAGGGCAGGGAGCGGTTGATGTACTGTACCTGGATATAGGGGTTTTCCATCTTCAGTTCCCGGCCGTTGCGTACGTAGGTAGCAAAGAGGCCATTGTTTACATTGTAGCGCTCAGGATTCACCCAGGGTACCTGATTGTTGCGCATAGGGGCGAGATCAGTGGGATTAGTAAGGGCAAAGCGCATGGTATAGGCCTCAAAGATGAGGCTGCGGCCCGGCCCCTGGTACACAAAGGGAAACAGGCTGGAGTCCCGCTCCAGGGTTTGCTCCATAAGCTGGGCCAGCGTGGCCGGGTCGGGGTAGGGTTCTTCCGGGTCTGCCACGGCGATTGAGGTCTCGCCCGTACTGCCAGTAGGGGTACAAGCCGAACCCAGCAGCAGGCTGCTGGCGATTCCGAAAATCAGCATCCAAACGCGGCCCTGGGACAGGCCAAAGGTGAGTATCTTCATGCGTCTCAGATAATTCGTCTCAGGTGAAAGGTCGCAAAATACGTCGGACCGAGCCCGCATAGCTCCCGCCAAACAGGTTGACATGCACCAGTAAGGGATAGAGGTGATACACATCTATCCGATCCCGGAAACCGGGGGCCAGCGGCCAAATCTCTTCATAGGCCTCCAAAAAGGCCGGAGGCTGCCGGTCAAACAACCGCATAAAGGCCAGCTCCATTTCGCGATGCCCATAGTACACCGCCGGATCAATCAGGACCGGCTGGCTATTGACATCACACAGCAGATTTCCCCCCCAAAGGTCGCCGTGGATCAGCGCCGGGGGCTCTGGAGGAAAAAGATCCGGCAGCCGCTGGTACAGACGTTCCATGGCACGTACCTCTTTGATGCTCAGGGCTCCCCGCTTGACTGCTGCCTCCAGCATCGGGTCTATCCGTTCATGGATAAAAAAGGAAACCCACTCCTCATGCCAGGTATTGCGCTGCGGCAACGATCCGATGAAGTTGGGGTGATCCAGGCCAAAAGCCGGCGCACTGACCTGGTGTAGCCGGGCCAGTCCCTGCCCCAATCTCTCCCAATAGGCTGGCGTTTGAGGGCCGGATTCCACAAATTCGAGCACCAGCCAGGCCAGTCC
>RFHL01001355.1 GCA_003696875.1 Bacteroidota bacterium
CTCCTCCAGGGCGTAGTACTTCTCGCCCAGGTCGGTCACCTGCTCGATCAGCGCCATGTATTCGTCGCTCTCGTAGTCGGTGCGGGTCTCCAGCTCCCGGTTGAGGCGCTCCATCTCGTCGTGCATGGCGTGCACATGGGCAAAGGCCTTGGCCGCCTCCTCGAAGACCGTGCAGTTGTCCTCGGTGAGCAGGTGCTGCGGCAGGTAGGCGATCACGACATCCTTGGGCGCATTGACGGCGCCGCGGGTGGGCTGGCGCACCCCCGCGATGATCTTCATGATCGTAGACTTGCCCGCGCCATTTTTGCCCATCAGGGCGACTTTGTCCGTGGGATTGGTGGCGAAGGACACCCCACTGAAGAGGGGCTGGCCATGGAAAGGGACTTCGAGCTTATCGACGGTGATCATGTGGCAGGATGGAAGGCGCAAAGGCAGGCATTTGGCGGGAAACCAGTGCCGGAGGAATGTGACATGTGACAAAGCCTTTATGACAGGGCCACTTACCTCCGGGCTGGACAGGCGAAGTCTGGCATCCAGGTAAGGATGCCCATAAGCCCGGAACTTCGAGCCAGGTCAATTAAGATCAGCGGTCAATCCGGCTGCCCGAATAGGCTTTCAGGCCGGCCTCCAGGCAGTCCATCGCCCGATGCAGGTCGTCGGCATTGAGCACATACGCGACGCGTACCTCGTCTTTTCCCGAGCCTGGCGTGGCATAAAAGCCTGCGCCGGGGGCCATCATGACGGTTGCGCCTTCGTGCGAAAATTCCTCCAGCATCCACTGGCAAAAGCGCTCGCTGTCGTCGACCGGGAGACGGACCATGGCGTAGAAGGCCCCATTGACCTGGGGGCAGCGGACACCGGGCATTTGTTGTAGCCGCTCCAGCAGCACATCGCGCCGGTGGGCGTACTCCCGGGCCACGCCCTCATAAAAACTGGCCGGTAAGGCGTAGACCGCCTCCGAACCGATCTGCCCGAGGGTAGGCGGGGAAAGCCGGGCCTGCGCTAGCTTGAGCACCGCATTCATCACCTCGGCATTGTGCGAGACGACACAGCCGATGCGGGCGCCGCAGGCCGAGAAGCGTTTGGAGACTGAGTCGGTCACAATGACGTGTTGCTCGGCCCCTGCCAGGCCCAGTACGGAGTGGTGGCGCAGACCATCATAGGCAAATTCGCGGTAGACCTCGTCCGCGATCAGAAAGAGGTCGTGCTTGAGCACGATCTCCCGCAGCTTCTCCAGTGCCTCGGGCGGGTACATGATGCCCGTGGGGTTGCCGGGATTGCAGATCAGAATAGCCCGGGTACGGGGGGTGATCAGGGCTTCAAATGCCTCTATGGGGGGCAGGGCAAAGTCCTCCTCGATGCGGGTGGGGATGGGCACCACCTTGACATTAGAGAAAATCGAGAAAGCGTTGTAATTGGCGTAGAAGGGCTCGGGGATGATGACCTCATCGCCGGGATTGAGGCAGGAGGCGAAGACGAAGTTGAGGGCTTCGGAGGCCCCGGTGGTGACCACCACTTCGTCTAGTCCCATTCTATGGCCCAGGCGGTCGTAGTAGCCGGCGATGGCTTCGCGCAGCGAAACGTTGCCGGCGGAGTGGCTGTAAGCCAGCACCTTGGGCTGGGCAGCTCGGATGGCCTCAAAGTAGGCCGGGGGGGTCTCAATGTCCGGTTGACCAATATTCAGGTGGTAAACCTGGGTTCCGCGCTGTTTGGCTGCTTCGGCAAAGGGCACGAGCTTGCGGATCGGGGAGGCGGGCATGCGCAGGGCGCGGTCGGAGAGTGCAGGCATGGGGCAGGCTTCTGTTTCGGATCAATTGGGAACGGAAAAGCCTGTAAATATACCCAAATCCGGGGAATCCCGGTCAGTTGGTCGCGCCCAAATTGGTCGCCGGGGTCTTGGTCCTAATCTGAGGCAATCTCTTGGGTGAGCAGGCGGGTCACCGGCTCGCCTCCGAGCAGATGCCGCTCGATGATTTCGTCTACATCCTCCAGTTGGACCTGGCTGTAACAGACCCGCCCGGGGGTTACCTTGACCGAAATGCCCATCGGACAATTGGCCATGCAGGAGGAGGGAATGACGGCGATTCGGTCCGAAAGCCCTTTTCTTTCCAGGGCGGCAGCAAAGTGCTCGAGTAGTCGCTCCGATCCCCGATCGTTGCAGCAGCCCCGGCCGTGAATCTGGGGACGGGCGCTATCGCAGATCCAAAGGGTATGGGTAGGCGTTGGCATATTCAAATATAGGAAAAATCATATATATAAATTACTGCCTTGGCAGCTAATTGTTTGGGAAACAGGATGCCCCCCTCATTTGTTTCCTCATTCTGAGCGGTAGTCCGGAGGTTAAAGGGAGGATTAGTGGTTTGCGGGAGAATGTCGATATTTACCGCCGCTTGCGATCAAAACCGTGCTGTTCATGAAGAAGTATTTTTCCCTCGTCAAGTTTGCCCATACGATTTTTGCCCTCCCTTTCGCCCTCCTGGGGCTCTTTCTGGGCTTTCAGTACATGCAGGTGGAGGGGCTGAGCCCAGACAAGCCCTACTGGCAATCATTCCTGCTGGTGGTGATGGCGATGGTCTTTGCCCGCAGTGCTGCCATGGCCTTCAACCGCTATCTGGATCGGGACATCGATGCGGAGAATGCGCGGACGCGCATGCGGGAGATTCCGGCGGGTGTCATCAGTCCGCAGCGGGCGCTGCTCTTCGTCAGCATCAATGCGGCCCTCTTTGTGCTCACTGCCTGGCTGATCAATCCGCTCTGCTTTTTCCTCTCCCCGGTCGCGCTCTTCGTGATCCTGGGCTACTCCTTCACCAAGCGGTTCACCGCCCTCTGCCACCTGGTGCTGGGCCTGGGCCTCGCCCTCGCCCCGGTCGGGGCGTTTCTGGCGGTGACGGCTACCTTTCAGTGGGCGCCGGTGATCCTGGGCTTTGCCGTGCTCACCTGGGTGAGCGGCTTTGACATCATCTACGCCTTGCAGGACGAAGATTTCGATAAGGCCCATCAGCTCTCCTCCATCCCGGCGATGCTAGGCAGGCATCGCGCCCTGATTGTGTCTACTACCCTGCACTTCCTGAGTGCCGGGCTGATCGTATCCTTTGGCCTGCTCACCAATGGCGGCTTTATCTACTGGACCGGGGCCGTCATTTTCCTCGCCCTGCTCGGCTATCAGCATTATCTCGTCAAGCCCAATGACCTTTCCCGGGTCAACCTCGCCTTCTTCACCACCAACGGCATCGCCTCGGTGGTTTTTGCGGCCTTTGCCATCGGCGAGTTGCTGCTCCGCTAGGCAGGCGAATCACCTTTCATTTGCCCCGGTGGGGCCATCTACATGCCACGATTAACCCTTGTCAAGATTGGGGGCAAAGTCCTGGACGACCCCAGGGCCCTGGCGGGCCTGCTCGATGATTTCTCGGCCCTGCCCGGAGCCAGGGTGCTGGTTCACGGCGGCGGCAAACTTGCCGCCGATCTGGCCCAGCGCCTGGGCATAGAGACGAGCATGGTCGGCGGCCGCCGCATCACCAGCCGTGAGATGCTGGAGGTGGTCACCATGGTCTACGGTGGCCTGCTCGGCCGCCAACTGGTGGCCGGGCTACAGGCGCGCGGCATCAATGCCCTGAGCCTGACCGGGGCCGATCTGGACCTCATGCGGGCGCACCGGCGCCCGGTGCGGGAGGTCGACTTCGGCTATGTCGGCGACATAGACGCCGTGCGGGGCGAGGCCCTGCACGACTTCCTGAGCCAGGGCATTGTCCCCGTGGTGGCCCCCCTTACCCACGACGGGGCCGGGCAACTCCTCAATACCAATGCCGACACCATCGCTTCGCAGGTGGCGCTGGCGCTGGCCGATCGCTGGGAGGTGCATCTGGTTTTCACTTTTGAAAAGCCCGGAGTGATGGAGGATCCCGACGACGAGACCAGCCTGATCCGGGTTCTGGACCCGGCGGCCTACGCCCGCTATCGGGAGGCCGGTGTCATCGCCGGAGGCATGCTACCCAAACTTGACAATGCCTTTGCCGCTCTGGCAAACGGCGTCGCCCGCGTCTATATCTGCCAGGCCGAGGCCTTGCCGAGGCTGTATCAGCCTGACTTTGTGGGTACCACCATCCAAGCCTGACCCTATGACCGTAGCCTTTGAGGCCATCGTCGGCCTGCTCAAGGAGCTGATTGCCACCCCCTCGCTGAGCCGCGAGGAGGGTGATACCGCCGAAGTACTTACGCGCTTTCTCATCGGACAGGGCGTGCCGGTGCAGCGACAGGGATATAATGTCTGGGCCAGGAGTAGGCAATGGGATGCGGAGCGGCCCGTTCTTCTTCTCAATTCGCATCACGATACCGTCAAGCCCAATCCCAGCTGGCAGCGCGAGCCTTTTGTCCCTACCGTGGAGGGAGATCGGCTCTACGGTCTGGGATCCAATGATGCCGGGGGGCCGCTGGTAAGCCTGATTGCCACCTTTCTCCACTTTTACGATCAGGCAGACCTGCCCTGGAACTTACTGCTCGCTGCCACGGCCGAGGAGGAGATTTCCGGTCCGAATGGGATTGCGGCCTTGTTGCCGGAACTGGGGCCGATCGACCTGGCGGTGGTGGGGGAGCCCACCCTGATGCAGCCGGCCATCGCCGAGAAAGGCCTGATGGTTATCGACGGGACGGCGCATGGGGTAGCGGGCCATGCGGCCCGCGAGGAGGGCGTCAATGCCATCTACGAGGCCCTGGCCGACCTGGCCTGGCTGCGGGATTGCCAGTTTGAGCGGGTGTCAGAATTCCTGGGGCCGGTCAAGGTGAGCGTCACCCAGATAGAGGCGGGGACCCAGCACAATGTGGTCCCGGACCTGTGCCGCTTCGTGATTGATGTGCGCACCAATGAGCTGTACAGCAACGAAGAAGCCTTTGCCTATCTGGATGCGCATACCCGCAGCACGCTCAAGGCGCGCTCCTTTCGGCTCAATTCCTCGCGCCTGGAGCCCGACCATCCGGTGGTGGAGCGGGCGCTGACCCTGGGCCTGACGCCCTATGGTTCGCCCACCTTGTCTGATCAGGCCCTGATGCCCTTTCCCAGTTTGAAAATTGGCCCGGGCGACTCGGCCCGCTCCCACACCGCCGATGAGTATATCGGCCTTTCGGAGCTCCGGGAGGGCATCGACCTGTATATCCGCCTGCTGGAGGGCCTGCCTCTGGTATAAAAAAAGGGGGCGCTTCACCGGTGATGAGCGCCCCTCGGGTCTGGTTTGGTTCTGTTGCCTGGTTACGAGCTGAAAAATTCCCGTATCCGGGAAAAGAGTCCCCGTTGTTCCTGGGTCGGGTTGGGCTGAAAGTTGTGGGCTTCCTGCAGCTTGCGAAGCAGCTTGGTTTCCTCCGCGCTGAGGGCCTCCGGCGTCCAGACATTGATCTGAATGAGGAGGTTACCACGGCCGTAGCCGTTGATGTTGGGCAGTCCCTTGCCCTTGAGGCGCACGACCTTGCCGCTTTGGGTCCCGGCTGGGACCTTAATCCGGACCTTGCCCTCCAGGGTGGGCACATCGACCTGCGTACCCAGGGCCGCATCGGGAAAGCTGATAAACAGCTCGTGGATGAGGTTGTCGCCATCGCGGGTAAAGTCCTCGGAGGGCTTCTCCTCGATCTGGATGATGAGGTCCCCGGCGCTCCCGCCGCGCACGCCCGCGTGGCCGCGGCCACGTACGCTCAGGTTCATGCCTTCCTGCACGCCGGCTGGGATCTTGACCGAGACGACGTCTTCCTGTTCGGTGCGGCCTTTGCCTTCGCAGACGGTACAGGGCCGGGAGACGATGCGCCCTTCGCCCTGGCAGGTGGGACAAGCCGAAACGACGATTTGCTGGAAAAAGCCCCCGCCAGCTTGCTGGCGGATCTCACCGGCCCCATTACAGGTGGGGCACGTGGAGAAGGAGGTGCCGTTTTCGGCCCCGGTCCCGCTACAGGTTTCACAGGCCGTGAAGCGGTTGAGCTTGATTTTTTTCTCGACGCCGTTGGCGATCTGGTCCAGCGTGAGCCCGAGGCGGATGCGGATATCGGAGC
>RFHL01001356.1 GCA_003696875.1 Bacteroidota bacterium
CGTGGCCCTGGTGGGCCCCTCAGGCGGGGGCAAGTCGACCCTGGCCGATCTGGTGCCGCGCTTTTACGATCCGCAAGAGGGACGCATCCTGCTCGATGGCGTGGATCTACGGGAATTGTCGCTGTATGACCTGCGATCGCTGATCGGGATTGTGTCGCAGGAGGGCCTGCTTTTTCACGATACCGTGTTGCAAAACATCGCCTATGGCGAGGAGCAACCCGACCGGGCGGCGGTCATAGAGGCGGCGCGCATTGCCCATGCGCATGATTTTATCATGGCCCTGCCGCAGCAGTATGACACCCTGATCGGGGAGCGGGGCACCATGCTCTCCGGCGGGCAGCGACAGCGGATCGCGATTGCGCGGGCTATCCTGCGCAATCCGCCCCTGCTCATTCTGGATGAGGCGACCTCCAATCTTGATACCCAATCCGAAAAAGCCGTGCAGGCGGCTTTGGATCATCTGATGCGCACCCGTACCTCTTTGATCATCGCCCATCGGCTCTCGACCATCGTCCACGCCGACCGCATCCTTGTCATCGAGGCGGGGCGAATCCGGGAGCAGGGACGGCATGAGGAGCTGCTGGCGATGGGCGGACTCTACCACGAGCTGTATGCGCTGCAGGTAGGTGGGGAAAATACGCCGCGCTAAGGGGGATCGCTTATTTTGAAATAACTCCCCTTATTACCATATTTGAATCGCGAGTAACCAAGCCCTGCCTCCTATGCTGCAGACCATTCTCTTCTGGATTTTTGCCATCATTGGTATTGCCGGTGCCATCGGCCTGATCTTCAACAAAAGCGCCGTTTATTCGGCGCTGTCTCTGATTCTGAATTTTTTCAGTTTGGCGGGGCTCTACCTCTCGCTGAGCGCCGAGTTTCTGGCGGCGATTCAGATTCTGGTATATGCCGGGGCCATTATGGTCCTTTTCCTTTTCGTGATCATGCTCCTCAATGTGCAGGATGAACAGGGTGTACTCAAATTCGACCCTCGTCAAGGCATAGCCTTTTTGATCGGCCTGGCTTTTATCGGAGAAATGCTCTTCGTCTTCAAAGATTTTGCCGGGACCAGCCTCAGCGGCAGCTTTGCTTTTGGGCAGGTCGAGGCCGTCGGTCGCGAGCTGATGACACGCTACCTCTTTCCTTTCGAAATGATTTCGGTCATCCTGATCGCCGCCCTCATCGGGGCGATCGTCGTGGCCCGCAAGCATTCTTATCATTGATTCATGGCCATCCCCCGGGATGGCCTGACGCTTTGTACCACCCCCTTTCTGCAACCCTGCGCCTATGTCCTTCCTGGAACCCAATGCCTTCTCCTACCTCACTGTGAGCGTGATCATGTTTGCGCTCGGCATCATCGGGGTGATGACCCGTAGAAACGGCATCGTGGTGTTTATGTGTATCGAGCTCATGCTCAATGCGGTAAACCTCTCGCTGGTGGCTTTTTCCAAAATGCACCACCTCAACCCCCTTAACCCTGCCGACCCGACTACCGGGGCGACGGGTTCCATGTTGGTTTTCTTTGTGATGTGTGTCGCGGCCGCCGAGGCCGTGGTGGGCCTCTCGGTCATCATCGCCCTCTTCCGGAACAAGCTCGACATCGACATCAACAACGTGAACATCTTCAAGTGGTAGCGCGCCGCAGCGGCCCTATCGGTTTCTGAATCATACAGACTTCCCTTCGCATGCAAGCTCTATACCCGCTGATCATTCTCCTGCCACTGTTTGGCTCGGCCCTTATTGGCCTTACCGGCTTTATGGGGCCTGGGTTTCGTAAGAATGAGCGTCTGATTGGGATCCTCGCCACCTCGGCGGTGGCGATTCCTTTCCTCCTGTTGGTGACGGCTTTTGCCAGCTTTGATGGCACCCCCATTCGCATCGAGCTCTTCAACTGGATGAAGGCCGGTGATCTGGAGGTGAATTTCTTCTATCAACTGGATCAGCTCTCGCTGCTCATGGGGATGATCGTTACCGGCGTGGGGTCTCTGATCCACGCCTACTCCATTGGCTACATGCATGGGGATAGCGGGTACTACAAGTTTTTTGCCTACCTGAACCTCTTTATCTTCGCGATGAACAACCTCATCCTTGGGGACAACATGGTCGTGATGTTCCTCGGCTGGGAAGGGGTGGGACTTTGCTCATACTTGCTGATCGGCTTCTGGTTTCAGGATATGGCCAAAGCGAAGGCCGCCCAAAAGGCCTTCATTGCCAACCGGATCGGTGATTTTGCCCTGATCATTGCCATGTTCCTGATTTTCAGGGAAATTGGTAGCCTCACCTTCAGCGACATTGTCGCGGCCGACTTTGGCGATAATGCCTACTGGATCGCCCTGCTGGTGTTTATCGCGGCCACGGGTAAGTCGGCGCAGATTCCGCTCTTTGTCTGGCTGCCCGACGCTATGGCAGGTCCTACCCCGGTTTCGGCTCTGATCCACGCGGCGACCATGGTCACCTCGGGGATCTATCTCATCAGCCGGATTCATCCCGTCTTCCTGGCCACGCCAGAGGTCATGACCATCGTGGTCATCGTGGCCGCCGCGACTGCCCTGATGGCGGCCTTTATCGCCATTGCGCAAAACGACATTAAGGGCGTGCTCGCCTACTCGACGGTTTCGCAGTTGGGCTTCATGTTTATGGCCCTTGGGGCCGGGGCCTTCACGACGGCCATCTTCCACGTGATGACCCACGCTTTTTTCAAAGCCTGCCTCTTCCTCGGTTCCGGCTCGGTGATCCATGCCATGGAGCACATGCACACCGTCAAGGACCCGCAGGATATCCGCACCATGGGAGGCTTGGGTAAATACATGCCCAGTACGAGCCGTACTTTCTGGATCTCGACCCTGGCCATCGCAGGGATTCCGATTTTCTCGGGCTTTTTCTCCAAAGACGAAATCCTTTCCAGCCTCTTCTTTAATGGCTACGAACGCCCGCTGTATTTTGCGGTCTGGGGCGTGGCGGTCTTCACCGCCGCCCTGACGGCCTTTTACATGACCCGGGTTACGTTCCTCACCTTCAACGGTCAGGAGCGCTTTCCCCAGGAAAAGCATCCCCACGAGAGCCCCTCGGTCATGACGATTCCGCTTTGGGTGCTAGCCATCCTGGCCACCATCGGTGGCTTTGTCGGTATCCCGGCCTTGCTGGGGCATCCGCTGCACATCCCCCACGGGCTCAACGACGCCTGGCTCGCGGCCGAAGGCGGCATTGGCTCCACAGGACTGATCACCAACCGTGCCAGCATGGTCGAGGCCATGCACCATCACCACAGCATGGAGTATTTCCTGCTGCCCTTCTCCGCCCTGCTCGCCATCGGGATGGTCTACTTCGCCTTCCAGTTCTACAAAAAACACGACCTCGCCGGGGATGAACGCGTACAGCGCTTCTTCGGGCCGCTATACAATGCCATGAAGGGCAAATTCTACATCGACGAGATTTACAACGCCCTCATCATCCGGCCCTTTGTCTGGGCCGGGACCAATATCGTCCTCTGGTTCGACCAGAAGGTGGTCGATGGCTTTGTCAATGGTACGGCCGCGGTCGTCACCAATGTGGGTGATGTCTTCAAGCGCTTGCAGTCTGGTCTGCTGTCCAACTACATCCTGTTGGTGGCCGTAGGGGTTGTCCTCATTCTGACCTACCTGATCTTCGGATAAAAATCGGGCCCGTCCGTGCCTGCTGCCCCTGGCCTGAATCTTTCAGGCCAGGGGTTTTCTGTTGAGGAGCTTTTTTCGCAGAAAAAGCTGGACCCATAAAACTATTTTCCAGAGGGAGGCATCTGAGAGATGAGCCGGTGCTGGACCGGTACCTACACGAAACAGGTCGCTTTGGAACAACTTGCGTCACA
The DNA here is from genome assembly GCA_003696875.1 of Bacteroidota bacterium. Lineage (GTDB taxonomy): Bacteria > Bacteroidota > Bacteroidia > J057 > J057 > RFHL01. The sequence goes on from RFHL01001356.1 coordinate 3,842, forward strand.
ATGGGTCATCGCCGCGAAGAACGGAGACAGCCGGGCCATGAATGCCCTGGTACAGACCTGCTATCCGGAGGTGTATCGCTATGCTTACCGCTACTTCGAGGGTTCGCTCGGCCGGCAGGAGGCCGAAGAGGTTGCGGCGGATGTGGCCCAGCGCACCTTTTTGTCGGTGTATGAGCACCTGGCTGATCTGGGGACGGTAAGCCGCTTCCGGCCGTGGCTATACCGGATCGCTACCAACTGCTGCCATGAAGAAGCCCGCCGCCGCAAAAGGCGACGCGTATTTCCCTGGGGCCGGCAGGCCCCGGAGGGGGCCAGCAGTTCGGAACCTGGCCCCGAGACGCTGCTGCAGCGCCACGAGCGACAGGAGGTTCTCCGGGAGGCCCTGAGTCGCCTGCCCGACGTTCAGCGCACGGTCATCCTGCTCAAAGAGTATCAGGGGCTCACCTTTCGCGAGATTGCCGAGACTCTCAAGATATCCGAAAACACCGCCAAGTCCCGGCTCTACTACGGCCTGAAAGCCCTGCGCAAGGATCTGGAACGCACCCATCCCCAGGCCCTGGCTGACCGGGCCTGGTACCGGGAGGCCACGGATCAGTGAGGGCAGAAGTCAGGGGGCAGATGACAGAAGTCAGAAGCGGGCGAATAACTTTGCCAAACAATATGGAAGACATTTCAAAGCCGCGAGAAAGCATCGAATCATGACGAATCAACCGCCTATACCGTTTCCACCTGAGGGGCCCGATGAGGCCATGCTCATCGACTACCTCTATGGGGCACTGAGCCCGGAGGCGCAGGCGGCGGTCGCCGCCTATCTGGAAGCTCATCCCGAGCGCCGGGCTGAGCTGGAGGCCATGCAGGAAACCCGCACCTGGCTGCAGCAGCAGCCCCCGGTGCCGCTGCCCACCGCGCCGGTGGTCCTGACGCCCGCCCCGGCGCCCCGGCGCCGGTTGTGGGAGCAGGTAGGGCGGGTGGCCGCGGTGCTGCTCGTCCTGGCCATGCTGGCC
>RFHL01001357.1 GCA_003696875.1 Bacteroidota bacterium
CAACAATACCATCGGCGTGCAGGAAGAGCCTTTTGATTTCAGCCTGGGCACCAATGCCAGCATTTCGGCCATGGCCATCTCCAGCCTGGACCCGGCCCAGCGCTATGTGCTGACCGACAATGCGCGCTTCTTCTATTCCACCGATGGCGGCGGCAGCTGGCAGAGCAGCGGCACCGCTGCCCTGCCGGGCAGCCACTACTTCTATGGCAATGCCATCTGGCCTTCGCCGGTCACGCCCGGCAAAGTCTATATCGCCGGCAGCGGCTACTCCAATGCGCCGGTCTTTGTCTCCACCAACCACGGCCAGAGCTTCACGGCTCTGGACCAGGGCCTGCCCGGCACCCTCGTCTATGACCTCTGCGGCACGCCGGAGGATGACATGCTCTTTGCCGCCACCGAGGTGGGCCCATACGTCTATCTCGCCAGCACGGGGCAGTGGTATCCCATGGATGGGCTGCATGCACCCGACCAGATCTACTGGAGCGTAGAGTATGTAGACAGCCTGCGAGCGGTGCGCTTTGGCACCTATGGGCGGGGCATCTGGGACTTTTTCATCTGTGACGACCAGGCCCCGGAGCCCGTCGCGGGCTTTGATATGCTGATCGACAGCAGTACCTACAGCCTGTCCCTGACCAATACCTCCAGCGGGGCCTGGACCTACGAATGGCTCATCAGCGATGGGACCACCTCTAACCAAGCTTCGCTGAATCATAGCCTGCCAGGACCTGGGGTCTATATCGTACGCCTTACTGCGAGTACGCCCTGCGCCTCGGATGTGACGCTAGAGCAGGTGATCCTGCTGCCCGACACGAATACGACCAACCTGACTTCCCTGGCGGATCAAACGCTGCGCGTCTATCCGAATCCGGGTTCTGGCCCTCTGGCCATCGAACTTGGGGAGACCACTGGTGCGGTCCATCTGCGCCTGCGGAATCCACAGGGCCGGCTGGTAGCCAGCCATCACGCTCGGGGAGGCCAAACGATCCGCTGGGATCCGGGGCCACTACCGGCCGGGCTGTACCTGCTGGAGGTATGGCAGGCGGGGCGACGCCTACATGCCACCAAGCTGCTGCGGCAGCCTTGATCCCGGCGGCGAAGGCCCGCGGGGCGATAGGGATACGGAGGGGAAGTCGCCAGCGGAGCGCCGCGACCGAAGCGAAGCGGAGCCCGGAGTAGCCCGACCCCCGGGGACGCCCTGGCGTCGCCGGGGGGATCGCCCTCTATTTAGATATTGAGAGGCGAGAAGCGAGAAGTGTTCCCGTAAGGAGGACTTCGCTGCGCTTTGCCCAACTCCCCGATTCTCGGGATCTTCGACAGTACAAGCGCTCAGAAGGGCGAGATCGTAGACTGACCCGCATCAGGCGAAGCCGGCGGGCCCGCCAAAGTTGGGGGGAACCGGGTCGCCCCGCTCGAAGGTGGGGAGTTCGCCGTGCATGCGCTCGTACTTCTCAATGTTTTCGGTCATGGCGGCGAGAAAACGCTTGGCGTTTTCGGGGGTCATGATGACGCGGGAGCGAACCTCGGCTTTGGGGGTGCCGGGGATGACCTGGATGAAGTCAAGGACAAACTCGGTATTGGAGTGGGAAACCACGGCCATGTTGCTATATACGCCATGGGCGACGGTGGCGGGCAGCTCGATGCTGAGCTGCTGGCCTTCTTTTTTGATGGGTTGATCTGCCATAGGATGCAAAGGGTAGAATGTTGTTTCTAGATACGAACCAGGGCACAAATAGATGCTAGCGCAGCCGCACGCGCGGGTCGAGCCAGGCGTAGAGAAGATCCGTGGCGATGCTGATCAGGACAAAAACCAGCCCGACAAAGAGGGCGCACCCGATGATCACAGGAAAATCCTGGGTATTGAGGGCGTCGATGGTGAGCTTTCCGATGCCTTGCCAGTTGAAGATGTACTCGATGAAGAAGGCGCCAGCGAGCAGGGAGGCGAGCCAGCCGGTGACGGCGGTGAGGACGGGGTTGAGCGCATTGCGCAGGGCGTGCCGGGCGAGCACGATGGCGGGAGCGAGCCCCTTGGCGTGGGCGGTACGGATGTAGTCGGTCTGGAGGACATCGATCATGCTGCTGCGGCTGAGCTGAATAAAAACAGCCAGGGGCCGTATGCCCAAGGCCAGGGTGGGGAGGAGCAGGTTTTTGAGGACAAGGTGCTGACCGGGGGCGAAGATGTTTTCTTCGAAGAGGTAGCCGCTGACCTGCAGGCCGGTCCAGGGTCGCAGCCGCACCGCAAAGAGCCAGGCCATGAGGACCCCGATAAAAAAGGAGGGCGCGGAGATGCCCAGGACCGAGAACGAGAGGATGCTGCGGTCCCACCAGCTGTCGCGCCGTAGGGCGGCGAAGACACCCAGGCTGATGCCAAGGGTGGCAGCGAAAAGAATGGCGGTGAGGGCGAGGATGAGGGTGCCACCGGCTCGGCCGGCGATGAGGGAGACGGCTTCACGCAGGCCTTCGAGGTCGAAGTTGTCGAGCAGGATGAGCCTTGCCCCGGCGGCGAGGGCCTCCTCGAGTTGCGCCAGGGTCTCGACCTCGATC
>RFHL01001358.1 GCA_003696875.1 Bacteroidota bacterium
GGACCACTTTGAGCTGGGTAGCCCTATAATTGTTCCCAAAACCCCAATTGCCGAGGGTACCCTCAACATCCTCCGAATCAATGATGAAGACCGGCTCTCGGAGCGACTTGCCTTGATAGAGGCTGGATTTTTTCCGCATGAACATGCCCTGAAATTGATCCAGTAGAGGGAACCCGGGCAAGACATTTGTCAGGATGTATTAGACGATAGCGGGCAACCAGGCGGCCTGCATCAGGGCCGTATAGCCGATCCCGATTTATCGGGAGCAAAGAGGATGGCGGCAAGGCGGTGGGTGGGCATGGGGCCAGGATGATCGGGTTCGTAGCTGAAGATACAAAAGATCAGTCGTTCTGCTCAACCGCCCTTAATCCCGCTCGGGATACTCCTCTCTCTTCAGGAGCTTCACCTCATAATCCTCTTCATCTACAAGCAGCTTGACATAGGTGTAGGGTACCTTTTTCCCCTCATCCTGATAAATGATGGCGTCGTCTTGCGCGGGGTCCACCGCCTCGCGGGGACGTTTGAAGAGCTTGCTGAAAGCAGCCTGTGATACCAGCGAGAGGGGAATCTTGAGCGAAAGGTCCATCTCCATCTTGTCGTCGAGGGACTGCGTCCCCCAGAGTTCCAGATAGCCCAGAGAGGAATTGACGGTCATCCGGGGAATGGTCAGGACGTTGTTTCGCAGCCCAAAGGTATTACGCAGGGTATCGAAGCGGATACGGTTGAGGTTCTTGTCGGCAAAGTAGTCAGCCAGATAGGTCATCGGCTCGTAGTTGTCGAGCCGACCCTGTCGCACCTCCAGCGCAATATCGAGTTCGGAGGCCTCCAGCATGGGGGTAAGGTCCTGGTGGAGGCGCAGCTTGCCGCTCAGGTCGCAGTCGGCAAAACCGTGCAGGTTTTCGGAGACCAGGTAGTCTTGCCCAAAGTTGTCAAACTTGACCATAAAGCGGTCCAGGTCTACGTCCCGGGCCTTTACCTCCGGCAGGAGGTAGATGTGGGTGGAATCGGTGGCGTCAAAGTGGCCCTTGATGTCAAAGGTGCCATCGGCCACCTTCATCGCACAGGTATCCAGGTACAGCAGCCGCTCCTTCTGCATGCGCAGGGCGGCATGCAGGTCATAGATTTGATAGGTATGGTAGCTCAGCCAGCCGATGTCGGCCTGCACCTTCATGTCCCAAAAGGGCAGGTCAAACAGGCTGAAGCCGGCGTCGTGGTCGACCGTGTCGCTCGTGGTGGGCTCCCCGCCAGGCGGCGGGTTCCAGACCAGCAACTGGTTGAGGTCCAGCCGCTGCGCCTGCAGGCGCAGGCGGTGATCTTCCTTCCGCAGCTGCGGATCTTCCCCCAGATACCAGTACAGGTCCACCGACAAATCGCTGTTTCCGATCCGGCCACTCAGCTGTTCTGTGGTGAGATGTTCGTCTTCGAAATGCACACGCCCGCGAAAGCCCTCCAGCCGCGAATCGTGCAGTTGCAGCTTGCCGGAGAGCTGGTCCAGGTACAGGTCGATGGACCGCAGGTCATTTTCCCGAAAATGCAACTCGGTCCGGCCCCGCAGGGCCAGATTACGCAGGTCTTCGTGTCGATAGTCCTCCGGCACGTAGTTTTCGCCCCGGTAAACCAGCAGGTCTTCCAGCCGCAATCGCCGGGATGTCAGGTCAAACTCCAGCTCTGTATCTCCC
>RFHL01001359.1 GCA_003696875.1 Bacteroidota bacterium
AGGTTGACGGTGGGGCAGTAGGCCTCGCGCCAGCTTTGTTGACTGTTGGCGGGCATCGCCGCATCGGTGAAGAAGGATTCCGACTCCCCGGCCCACCACTCAATGTAGTTGTCGGCCCCGCCATAAAGGCCACCGATTCGATATTGGTATCCACCGTGCTATAGGTATTCAGGCTGTAATCCGGATTCAGGTCAAAGGTATGGTGTTGCCAGACCACCACGGTGTCTCTCAGCTGGACCTGGACCAGCAGGCTTTTCGGGAGCAGGACTGCTCCCAGGAGGAGGGCAAGAAAAAAGCGGTTCAGACCGGGGGTAAAATGGGGCATGTGGGGAAGGGGATTTGGGTGTCTGGGAGCGTTTATCCCAGCCCAGGAGCTGAGGTGCTCAAGGCCAAGATACCATTTTATTGGGCAAGCCCATGGTAAGGCCATAACTCGTTGGGAGGCATCCGTCGCCTATGCGAAATCCTAAAACCGTATCTTACCCTCCATTGGATCATACCGATCAAGCGCCATCTTGCTTCCCATGACCTTCACCGTCCACGTCAGCACCCACTTCAACTGTAGCCTGGCGCGTGCCTTCAAGGCCCCCATGCTCTGCGATGTCGCCAAGGTCCATACCGGCTATGGCCTCATGCCGCGGGTTCCCCACACCACCGATGACGAGGATTGGGGCCAGCCGGGTGCAAGCAAGAAGGTCTACGCCGCTCCTTCCCTGACCCAGAAAGGCGGCTTCGTTTCCATGGACCGCGTCCTGGAGCGGAAGGAAAACCGCTATTGGAAGATACAGGTCGACAGCTTCCAGGCCTGGATGCTCGGCTTCCATACCTTTGTAGGCACCTGGGCTACCACCGAAGCGGCCCCTGGCCGCGTGCGCATCGATTAGACCTACGAGCTACAGGCCGGTACGCCGCTCCTTGCGCCTCTCCAATGGCTGTTTGCGCGCCTCTTCTGGCGCGTCTACATGCGGCGCGTCCTGGACAATGTACGCCGCCTGTCGGAGGGGAAGGAGCCGTATCGGTGGGCGTAGAAAAAGGAACCTTTTGTGCCAAAGAAAATGGCATGGCCATGTCTGGTCCGGAAAAGTCACCCCCACCTTTCCCCAATCACCCGTAGCCCATCGAGTGTGAGCACCGGATCAATCTCATCGAAGAGGGGATGCAGCGGCGTAAGCTTGCCCGAAAGGCCGCCGGTGGCGTAGACGCGGCATGCGCCACCGAGCTCCTCCCGGGTACGTGCCAGGAGCTCCTTGACCAGGCCCACATAGCCGAGCATGATGCCGGCCTGCAGGGCGTGGGCGGTGCTTTTGCCGATGGCTGTCTCGGGCAATTCGAGCGGAACGGTAGGCAACTGGGCCGTGCCCAGGAAGAGGGCCCGGATGGCGGTGCGCAGACCGGGGGCGATGGCCACCCCCAGGATACGGCCGGTGCCGGAGACAGAGGTAAAGGTGAGAGCGGTGCCGAAGTCCACCACCACTGCGGGCATGCCGCCCGCCCGGTCGGTGGCCGCCACCGCATTGGCGACGAGGTCTGAGCCGATCTCCTGAGGATTGTCGATCCCCAGGTCGAGCTGCCCGATGATGTCGGGCCCCACCAGCAGGGGGGGCTGTCCGGTGAGCCGCTGCAGCATCATGCGCAGGTGGGGGGTTACCCCGGGGACTACGCTGCTGAGCACCACCTGACCGATCGTTTTCAGATCCAGGCCAATGGCCTTGGCTTCGTCTTCGAGCTTGCGGCCAGCGGTCAGATAGTGCTGGGAGGGATGACGCCAGCAGGGCTGTCGCCAGCTGTGGCCGTCGTGCAGGCCAAAAACGGTGTCGGAGTTGCCGATATCAACTGCGAGAAGCATAGTCCGGGGCTTGGGCCGGCGGGACCGGTGCCGCCGGCGGCCACAAAGGTGCCGAAGCCGGGCGAAAAATGCCGGATTTTTTTGGTTAGCGGCCCCCTCAGGGCCGCTGATAGACTCGCACGTAGTCGATCTCGTAACGGCTGGGAAAAGGCGTCTCGCCAGGGTCGCCACCCTGGGTGCCTCCGATGGCCAGGTTGAGCAGCAGGTAGTGCTCTGTCTCCCGAAAGGGGTTTTTGACGGTGCCGCGCTGGTTGCGCGTCGTGTCGAGGGGGATGCGGTTCAGCAGTTCATCGTCCAGATAGAGGGCAATCGCCTCTTCGGTCCAGTCCATGCGCCAGATGTGGAAGCGGGTTTCCCAGTCGGGATCACCGAAATGGGCCATGGGAGTCTTGGAGTCGTCCCAGATGGCTTGCCAGCGGTTGGGGCCGGCCCAGGCGGCATTGGCGAGGATCTGGTCCTGGTAGTACTCCATGATGTCGATTTCCCCGCCGCTGGGCCACTCGTGGCCCTCACCCAGGGTCCAGATGGCCGGCCACAGGCCAGGCCGGGTTTGGATGCGCGCCCGCACCTCAAAGCGGCCATAGCGCCAGCGGTGTTTCCCCTCTGTGGTCAGGCAGGCCGAGGTGAAATAGGCAAATTCCCGCTGCCGACGCCAGTCGTCGCTGTCGGGGTCGTACTGCGGATTGGGCAGGGTGTCCCGGCGCCCTTCGATGATCAGGTAGCCGCCTGCGCAGAAGGCATTTTCCGGCTGATACCACTGGAGCTCCTGATTGCGGACAAAGCCCGTCTCGTAGGTCCAGTTGGCGGGATCCGGCCGCCCGTCGGTGTCAAACTCGTCGGCCCAGACGAGCGTGTAGTCGACCGTTGGCTTTTGGTCGGGACCCGAATCGGGCTGCGGGCCGCAGCCCAGGACAAGGAGGAGGG
>RFHL01001360.1 GCA_003696875.1 Bacteroidota bacterium
GATCGGCCGTAAGCCCCCGGCTGGTTTCCTCTTCCACGCAGGCCGTGAGTGCAGACAGCACGTCCCGGATGGCGATGGGCCGCGAACGGGTGCGCATCCAGCGGGGGGCGATGAGGACGGGGAGACGTTCCGCCAGGTGACGGATGATTTCGAACCAGGCGCTGCCCGCAGCGAGAATGATGCCCGCTTTCAGCCAGATGAGCGGAACCGGACCGTTTTTCAATGTCGAGCCGAAGCAGGACCCCTGTTCGGGTCCGGGGCCGCTGAGGTGGATGAGGCGGGTCACGCCGGCACGCTCGGCCGCCTGTGCCAGGTGACGAGCTGCCTGCAGGTCAAGGGGTGCGGTGCGGGTGAGCCCCGAACCCGGAGAGCGCAGCAGGCTGACCACGGTCGAGCAGCCCTGCAGGGCTCGTTCCAATCCTTCGGGATCGAGCGCGTCCGCACGCCGCAGTTCCAGGCTGGGATCGGCCGCGAAACTCCGGCAGCGAAGCTTTTCCAGGCTGCGCCCGAGGGCCCGCACCCGGTGTCCGCGCGCCAGCAAGTGAGCCACCAGACGGCCGCCCACGTAGCCGCTCGCTCCCAGAACTCCCACCACCATGTTGTCGTTCCTTTCCCGGCTGCAATGAGACCCGGCAAGTGCCGGGTGCCAGGATAGCACGTTTTCCGTCGCCGCGCGCCCCCCTGTCGCAGAGGGCAGTAGGGAGTAGGCAGTAGGAAGTAAGCAGTAGGCAGCAACTGTTGGTCAGGTTGCGACCAACGGGAGTAAACAGACGACAGACGACAGAGGACAGAGCAGCCGTAGGTCAGGTGCGACCAACGGGAGCTACCTGACAATAGAGAGTAGGCAGTAGGAAGCAGGCAGTAAGCACGCGACACGGAGCGGCAACCGTAGGTCATGCTGCGACCAGCGGGAGAACGCAGACGACAGATGGCTAAAGGCTAAAGGCTAAAGGCTAAAGGCTAAAGGCTATGGGCTAAAGGCTAAAGGCTATGGGCTAAAGGC
>RFHL01001361.1 GCA_003696875.1 Bacteroidota bacterium
CATACACATCATCATCAGGCAAGCCTTCCTCGGTGGAGAAGGTTTGCCAAGCACTTCTTTCGGGATTCAGACACAGCAGGCCCCGGCCTTCGGTGCCTACCCAGAGGTAGCCCCGGGTGTCTTCATAGAGGGCCAGCACATTGGTCGGCTGGCCCTCTGGTAAGGGGACCGGCAGGAGGCTGCCCGCCTGTTCCTGCACGAGCCCGCGATCGGTACCCCCCCAAAGCTGGCCTTTGCGATCATACAGAAGCGCCTGAATGGCCGCACCCTTCTCGGCGGTCATCGCCAAAAGCAGCTCGCCCTCCGCATCGATGAGCGATAGACCCGCATCACGGCCTACCCACAGCCCCCCGGAGGGGGCCTCGAGCAGGCACAACACCTGATCCGTAATCGATGGCAAGGCCTCAAATACGGGTCTGGTGTCCTGCGGCTGGCGTTTCCAGCGGGCCAAACCCATGGCGGTGCCCACCCACAGGGTGCTGTCCGGAGCCATGCACAGGGCATTCACCACCGGGTCGGGCAGGCCGTCCCGGGTATCGAGGTTGATGGCCCGATGGGTCGTGCGGGCGACCCGACTGAGACCGGCCTCGGTGCCCACCCAGAGGTGCCCGGCGGGGTCTTCCGTGATGGCGTAGACATTGTTGTCGATCAAGCCCTCTTCGTTGTCCGGGTCCCGCCTCAGGTGCCCGAAATGGACCTGCACCAGGTCCAGCAGGTAAATCCCATCGCCATAGGTGCCCGCCCACAGCAGGTCGGCCTGATCGACCAGCAAACAGAAGATGTAGTCATTGGTGAGACCGGGCCCTTCGGTCTGGGTGTAGCGCCGGAAGGCACTTCCCTCCGCTCCGATGCGCCATAAGCCCTGGCCAAAGGTGCCGGCCCAGATAAAGCCGGCCTGGTCCTGCGCCAGGGCATTGATCTCGGCCTGGTCACTCATTTGCCCTTGTAGGGGCTGAAAAGGCCGCCAGGGCCCGTTTCCCTGGCGTAGGTACAGCCCCTGGTTGGTGCCGGCCCAGGTCTGATTTTTTGGGTCCCGCAGCAGGGCCAGGACGCTGCCGGGTGGGCCATCAGCCACCAGCTGTAGCTGTCCTTGCTGCAGCCGGGCCAGCCCGGCATCGGTTCCCATCCAGAGGCCTCCGGCCTCGGGGAGGAGGCACTGGACGGCCC
>RFHL01001362.1 GCA_003696875.1 Bacteroidota bacterium
CCCCCTTCTTCCTTTTGGGACCATACCTGCCAAAACAAGTCAGGAAACGCGGATGATCTTGCCCGTACGAATCTTTTCGAGATACTTGTTCAGTTCTTCCCGCACCTCGGGTGCGAGCAGAACAAGACCGATCACGTTGGGAAAGGCCATAGCAAAGATCATGGCGTCGGAAAAGTCAGTCACCTTGCCCAGGCTGGCCGCCGCGCCCACCACCACAAAAAGGCAGAACAGGACCTTATAGGTAATGTCGGCGGCCCGACTGCCGCCAAAGAGGTAGGTCCAGGACTTGAGACCGTAATAGGACCAGGTGATCATGGTCGAAAAGGCAAAGAGGATCACCGCCACCGAGAGGACATACTTGAAGAAGGGGAGCTCGGTAGAAAAGGCCCGGGAGGTAAGCGCCACACCATCTGTGGCGCCAGGGTCTAGGTGGTTGTCCGTGATGATGATCACCAGCGCCGTCATGGTACAAACGACCACCGTATCGATAAAGGGTTCCAGCAGGGCGACGATGCCCTCGCTGGCGGGGCTGTCGGTTTTGACCGCGGAGTGGGCAATAGAAGCCGAGCCCACGCCGGCTTCGTTGGAGAAAGCAGCCCGCCGAAAGCCCTGGATCAGCACCCCAACAAAACCGCCAGCGATGGCGGTAGGCGCAAAGGCTCCGGCGAAGATTTCGGCGAAGACCCGTGGCACCTCAGTGATATTCATCCCGATGATGACCAGGGCCGCCAACACGTAGATGCCACACATAAAGGGCACGATCTTGTCGGTCACCTTGGCGATGCTGCGAATGCCCCCGAGGATCACCACCGCCACGAGCGCCGCCATAATCACCCCAAACATCCAGCCATTGCTGGAGATCCAGGAACCTTGCACAAACTCCAGTCCGGCAAACTGCTGGAAGGCCTGATTGACCTGAAACATATTGCCCCCACCGAAGGATCCGCCGATACACATAATGGCAAAGAAACCGGCAAAAATCCGGCCCAGGACGCCCCAACCACGCTTGGCCAGGCCGCGCGAGAGATAGTACATAGGGCCACCGGAAACCTCGCCCCGCGCATCAATGGTGCGATACTTTACCCCCAGCGTACACTCCACAAACTTGGAGGACATCCCCAGCAGCCCGGCCAAGACCATCCAAAGTGTAGCGCCCGCCCCACCGATGGAGATGGCGATGGCTACGCCAGCGATGTTGCCCAAACCCACTGTACCGGAGAGCGCGGCCGTCAGGGCCTGGAAGTGGGAGACTTCGCCCTCCTCATTCGGATCAGAGTATTTGCCCCGAACAACGTCGATGGCGAGCTTGAACTTACGAACGTTGACAAAGCGGAAGTAGATGGTAAAGAAGAGGGCCCCCAACAAAAGGATGATGATCACGATAGGGAGAAACATGATCTCCGTGACCTTGAAGGTGTAGGCTTCTCCCGCGGCAAACCCATAGGAAGAAGCGTCGTTTCGGTCAATAGAAAAGGTGAAGCCATCGGCGACGACGGTCCCGTCCGTGCCCACCGGTAGGGTGCGGGTATAGGTCAGGATCACACGATCCAGCTGATCCAGAGGGGTTTGGGTTTCGATGCCGGGGGTCTTGAAAGCAAAGGTCCGGACCACCTCGGCGGGACCTTCATAGGTCACTGCTACCGAAAATTGGTCGCCCAGCATATCCCCACCTTCCCATACCGGCTCCAGCCGCAAGGGGTGCCCGTCGACTTCCAGCGGTCGGCCAAAAGGGACTGCGACTTCTTCTGAAAAGCTCAACTGCAATTGGCCCGAACCCGACTCGGCCAGGGTGTACGCCTTCCCAAAGGGTACGCGCCCCTCCGACTCTTCGGGATAGGAGTAGGTTATGGTGAAGGGTGGCTGGGCGTAGAATGCATCGTCAGGAGACAGATTTCCGACCTCGCCGATCAGGACATCTTCCCCGATCTTGGGGGCATAAAAGATCAGGCTGGAGATGGGGTCACCAAATACCCCAAAGCCTTCATTGATCTTGTGGTCTGTGCCATGTCGCACAACGGTCACGGGAAGGCTTTCCATGACCGTCGCCGGAGGCGAGGGCGGGGGCAGGGTATCATTGTCCTGGGCAAAGCCTATCAGGCCTGTGCAGAGAAAAAACAGGAGGAGAATCCGTCGTTTGAGCATGAAACAACCAGGTTTATAGGGATATGAAGACGTGTCGTTCGCTCAAATTAATCATTTATTCAACAATAACCGTAGGCGCCTCTCCCAGGCAGATCGAAAAGTATCCAAAAAACAGAATCCCTGCCCGCAAGGTATGCGGGCAGGGATTAGCTGGGCGAATCAGCCGAAGAGAAACCCTATTCGTTGTCTTCCTCGACTTTTTCTACTTTCTGAATGAAGTACTTGGTGTCTCCCCGCCAATCAAACTGGAAAAACATCTCCTTGTAGTGTAATTTGACGGAATACCCCTGGTCCATGGCCTGATCAATCGCTTCGACGATTTCGTCTTCCCCCCGACCTACCGAAAAGGCCCATACACTGGGAGAGATGTCTCCATCCTCGTCCTTGGCAAAGCCACCAACGTTGAGGTTGCCCTCATAGGTTTTGAAGATAACCCCTTTCCGGCTGAATTTGACAATTTTCCCTACGCGGGAGCCAGAGCTGTAGGAGCCAAAAAGAGCGACCGAGCCCGTTACAAGGCCTACCAGAACAACCACGATGGAAACAATGAGGAGAATGCGTTTTACTTTACTCATATGTTAGATAGCTTATGTCTCTATTTGGGGAAAGGTGGTATAGAAGTATACCGCCTTGGCCCGTACTAAGTTATTCCTATGACGACTCATACCCAAAAAAGTAACGCATTCCGGCGAAGATTCCTGCTCGCTTTGTGTCTGCTGCAAGTGTTTTTGTTACCTGCCCAAGTCGTCAATACCGAAAAGCTCCGGGTCGATGCGCAGGAAGACGGCTGGGCTCACCAGGGGACCTTTGGATTAAGCCTTTCTCGCAACAAGGCCGGTCAGTTGCTGGGGATCGGCCTACGGTTACGCAGCGAATACCACGCTGGTCGTCACCGGCTGCTATGGGTAGGAGATTATGCGCGCACCCGTCTCCAGTCCGATGATGCCGGATCCATTCTGGTAAAGAATATTCGGAATGAAGGCTTTGTGCATCTGCGCTACAATTACCGCTTTCAGCCTTGGCTCACCTGGGAAGCTTTTGTTCAAAGCCAATTCAATGAAATCCAGGCCATGCGCTACCGGCAACTTCAGGGGACCGGGCCCCGCTTCCGGCTGATCGACCGGGACTCGGTGCATGTCTTTTTGGGGACGTTGTATATGTTTGAATATGAAGAAACCACCGATGGCACCCCTTTTATGTTTCATCGAGATCACCGGCTGAGTAGCTACCTCTCAGCGGGATTCGCTTTCTCGCCCACGGCGAGTCTCAATCATGTCACCTACTTTCAGCCTCGGCTGGATCAATGGAGCGATTTTCGCCTGTCTAGCGAAAGTATCCTGAGCGTGGCCCTTACCACCCATATCCAGCTCAATGTCAGTTTCAACCTGGTGTACGACACGCAGCCTCCGCTTGGGATCCCCCGTACTATGTACAACCTGAGCAACGCGCTCGCCTTGCGCTGGTAAGCGGCTTTTCTGGCTGCTGCTGCGTACCTTTACACAAAAAGCCACACATGCCCAATCTGACTGCTATCCGCCGCGAAGACCTAAGTAAAAAAGGAGAAAAAAGGGTCGCTATCACGCCCGAATCCCTCAAGCTGCTGATCCAGGCCGGCTTTGAGCTGCTGGTGCAGCCCGGCACCGAGCCTGAGACCGGAACCGTCAAGCGGGCCTTTGCCGATGCCGCCTACGCCGCCGCCGGAGCTACGATTACCGAAGAC
>RFHL01001363.1 GCA_003696875.1 Bacteroidota bacterium
CTTCCCGTTTTCTGGTCTCATCAATGACGCTCATGCTCAGCAGCAACACAAAAAAGGTCATGAGCAGGGTACACAGATCGGTGTAGGTGGTAAGCCAGCCCGCGCTGTCCGATTGGGTTTCCTCTTCGTCTTTGCCGCGCGCCATGAAAGCCCTCCGCTACATGATCTCAAGTTCCGCTTGCAAGGCGCCTGCAGCCTTGATGGTCTGCAGGATGGTGATCAAATCCTGAGCCGTGGCGCCAATGGCGTTGAGCCCTTTGACCACCTGTCCGATGGTGACCCCTTGCACCAACTGCAGGCTGCCCGACCCCTCGGTCACGTCGATGGCGGTCTGCGGCACCGTGACTGTTTGCCCCGGAGAAAAGGGAGGCGGTTGGGATACGACCGGCTGCTCGGTGATCTGGATGGTGATCGAACCATGTGCGACGGCCACCGGGGAGATGGTCACATGCTCTCCCATGACGATCGTCCCTGTCCGCTCGTTGACGACGACCTTGGCGACGCTGTCAGGGGCCACGTCCAATCCCTCGATGGCAGCTATCATGCCGACCATGTCGTCCCGCATTTCGGCCGGTACGGTAATGCGCACGGTGGCGCTGTCCAAGGCTTTGGCCGTGGCGCCGCCCAGGGCATCATTGATCGCCTCGGCGGTACGCTGGGCCGTGCGGAAGTCGGGACGGCGAAGCACCAGGTCCAGCTCGCTGCGTCCTTGGAGACTGAAGGGAACCTCCCGTTCGACGACGGCCCCTCCAGGTATCTGCCCCACCGTCGCGTGGTTTTTCTGGACCGTACCCCCTGAGGCGCCGGCCGCCACAAATCCTCCCACGGAGATGGGCCCCTGCGCCAGAGCGTAGACCTTTCCATCGGGGCCCTGCAGCGGAGTCATGAGCAGGGTTCCACCCTGCAGGCTGGTGGCATCACCGATGGACGAAACCTGGACATTAAGGCGCGAGCCGATGCGCGCAAAGACGGGCATCTCGGCGGTCACCATAACCGCTGCCACATTCTTGATCTTAACCTCGTCCGGATCGACGTGAATGCCGGTATTGTCCAGCAGGTTCGCCAGCGTATTGAC
>RFHL01001364.1 GCA_003696875.1 Bacteroidota bacterium
AGGCTTGACCAGAAGAAATACCCTATTGAGGTGAAGAAGAGGCCAGCTTTTCTTGGGGAAATTCGAGAATCGTAATTTTTATCCATATCCGAAACTGCTTGTCACGCCAAGCCGGGGTTGACCTTTTTTTCGTACCTTTCGTTCGTCCACCACTGCTTTTTTTCGTCATGAGCGTGCGTGTTGATGCATTTTTCCACTCTATATATAATATATGGCTACCATGAATCACCGCCTGGTTGGTCTGATCCTGACCTTCTTCCTACTTGTACCCGGTATTTGGGCTCAGCCGATTTCCCTTGAACTGAGCAACCGGATTCCGGTACATAAAAATGGCCGCACCCTGGCCTACGCCTGGTCAGGCGGAATGAATACGCCCCAGTTTTCCGACGTAGATCTCAATCGGGATGGGGTCCCGGATCTGGTGGTTTTTCACCGGGACGAGCATGTTTTTTCTACCTATATCAACCACGGCCAGCCCAACGAAATCGGCTATACCTATGACCCCAGCTATCTGTCGCTCTTTGATAGCTGCGAATGCCGGGAGTGGGCGCTCTTTGTCGACTACAACGGCGACGGCCGGGAGGATCTTTTTTGCGGGCGATTGAGCGGCTCCAATTTTCTGGTATATGAGAATGTTCCATATGGGACCGATTCTCTGGCTTTTGAATTGCGATATGACCCGGTGCTGGTCAAATCGGGGAACAATATCCTTTGGCTTTTCCAGGTTCGCTCAGACATTCCGGCCATCGTGGATGTGGATTATGATGGGGACATTGATGTCATTGCTTCCACCAATTTCTTCAACTATTTCCTGCTACACCGAAATCGGGCGGTGGAAGATTTTGGTCGTACCGACACCCTGGTCTTCCATACCGAACCCGGGTGCTGGGGCGACTTTGTTGAGAGCAGCACCAGCAATGACCTTCAGGTAAGCGACTCAGTGGTATGTGCCCGGGGCGACCTCGGTGGCGGGAGCGGGACGGGCGGCCCCCGCCACGTAGGGTCTACCTTGTTGGTCTTTGACACCAATGGCGATAGCCTGATGGAAATTCTGCTTGGAGATATTGAGTACCGGACCGGGATCATGGCCTATAATGCTGGTTCTATGCTCTATGCCGATATGACCTCGGTCGAGATGGATTATCCGCAGTCGGACTCTTCGGCCCATGTTTCGGTCTTTCCAGGTTTCTATTATGTGGATGTCAACAACGATCAGGTTCGAGACCTGATCGCTGCGCCCAACATCATCGACGACATTGGTCGCACCGAAACGGTCAACGGAGTCGTACTGTACCTCAATGCTGGGGCAGATAACGACGTGGATTTTCGTTTTCAGGGGCGGAGTCTGATTGTGTCAGACCACATTGATGCAGGTTTTGCCTCGGTACCAGCCTTCTTCGATCACAATGGCGATGGCCTGACCGATTTGCTGGTCGCCAGCGATGGCGCCATCTATTTCGATGGTGATACCACCTTTTCGGAGCGGCAACTGCTGCTTTACGAAAATACGGGGAGTTTATCGGCCCCAGAATTTACGTTGGTCGACTCTAACTATTTAAATATCAATCAAATATCCCCCTTCATCAAAGACCCAACCCCAGCGGCGGGTGACCTGGATGGCGATGGGGATGACGACCTGTTGATTGGCAACATCAATGGCACCCTGCTCCACTTTATCAACATTGCCCTGCCTCAGACCCCAGCCCAGTATTTTCTGGCTTCCGGACGATACCTGCGGGATATGTTTGGAGATTCTATCGATGTGGGGGTGGTGAGTGCGCCGGAGTTGTACGACATAGATGAAGACGGAGACCTCGACCTCTTTGTGGGGAACCAGATGGGGCGGATCTCTTACTACCAAAATATGGGTACCCCTACCCAGCCGCAATTTGCGCTGGTTACTGACCGCTGGGGCAAGATCAAGTTGAGCAATGAGACGGGTCAGTTATTCAGCGGCTTGGCCAAGCCTCGCTTTGCCGATTACGATGGAGATGGTGACCCAGAGCTGCTGGTTGGCGAAGAAACCGGTCTGGTCGAGCTCTACGACAACTTGCATCTGGCCCTGACCGACTCGCTGGTCAAGACGGGGGATTTGCGAGGGGTAGACTTCGGCTCGCTGGCGGCGCCAGCTGCCGCTGTGCTTGATACCTCGGGGCACTACACCTATGTGGTTGGCAGCCGACGAGGCGGCCTTTATCTGGTCCAGATGACAGCGCCTGGGCAGGATACCGTGGTTCTCGCGACCGACCGGTCGCAGCTCACGACCGGCCTCCGCCTCTATCCCAACCCGACCAGTGGCCAGGTGCGGCTGGCGCTGCCTGAGGGCGAGCCTAACTGGCATAGGGGCCACCTGCTCGTCCGCGACCCGCTGGGCAAACTGCTGTGGGAGCAGGCTTATCAAGGGCCAACGCCAGTGGTGGACCTTTCGGCCCTGCCGGAGGGCCTCTATCTGATTGAGGTCCAAGCCCGTGCCGGGCGGGCGCTGGGGCGGGTGCTGCGGCAGACGCCCTAAGCTGGGAATGGGGGCTTTTCTTCGTATCTTGCCAGGAAAAGCCCTCATGATCCATATCCTCGATCTCCAGTTTCAGACTGATCACACCATCGCCTCCTTTTTGGTAGAAACGGAGGCCGGGCCCGTCCTGATCGAGACCGGGCCCCACTCGGTTTACGAACATCTCCGGGCCGGGCTGGCCCGGCATGGCTATCAGCCTGAAGACGTTCGGCACGTCCTGCTGTCGCACATTCATTTTGACCATGCTGGGGCCGCCTGGACGCTGGCCCGCAGCGGAGCCACGGTCTATGTGCACCCGGCTGGCTACAAGCACCTGCAGGATCCCACCCGCCTCTACCAGTCGGCGCAGCGGATCTACGGCGATCAGATGGAGATCCTTTGGGGGCAGATGCATGGCATCCCCGAGACCCAGTTGGTGGCAGTGGCAGACGAAACGGCCCTGAGCATCGGAGGTAAGACCTTTGTGGCTTGGCATACGCCAGGGCATGCCAGCCACCACATTGCCTGGCAACTGGATGATGTCATCTTTACCGGCGATGTAGGGGGGGTAATGATCGAAGGGGGACCGGTAGTGCCTCCCTGCCCACCGCCGGATATCGACATCGAGGCCTGGTTTGAGTCGCTGCAGCGAATCGAGCGTCTGGCACCCCGCCGCTTGTATCTAACTCACTATGGAGCGGTGGATGCGGTGTCTGCCCATTTGGCGTCCCTACGGACCATGCTAAAGGACTGGGCTAAATGGATGAAGCCGCATTTTGAGGCTGGAACCGATCCGAAGGTAATCACGCCGCAGTTTCAGGCCTATGCCGATGAGCAATTGCGACAGGCGGGTCTGGATCCAGCGGGCCTCGCCCGCTACGAAGCCGCCAATCCGGCCTGGATGAGTGTGGCCGGGCTGCTGCGCTACTGGCGTAAACGAACCGAAAAGCAAGCTGATCGGGACTAAAGCACTTCTCCCGCGCGCCAGCTCAGGATATGGTCCTGCAAGTCGGAGCGAATAATGTCTGTCAGCACTGCATAGAGCGCTTCGCGCTCTTGGGGCTTGAGGGGGATGACCTCTGATTTCGATTCCTTGAGCAGATAGCTCTCTAGCTTGCCAGCTAGGAGAGAAAACATCCGGCCGTCATATTTGAGGTTGACGTACGTTCCCCTCCGGTTTTCTACCAAGGTGAGAAGGGTCTCCATCTCGGTTTTGAGGAGCACGAGCGCCTCATGGGTCAGCTGGTCAAGTTGCTGTTCGGTGCTGGCCTCAGTGCTATGAGGGATGACCGCCTGGCGTCGCAGAAAATTCTTGTAATCGGTTTCCAGCTGATCCAGGGCCTGGTGAAACTGGCGGCGTATTCGCTTGTCGTCGCGATAGATCCAGACCACAAACGCCAAAATGGCGAGGAAGAGCAAGCCAAAGGCTGTATAGAGAAGTCGGGCAATCATATAGTGGGCAGTCAGAAATCTTAGGGAACCGTCGGGGCGTGGATTGATTGTCTTTAAAGTACGAAAAAGCCTGGGCAAAGATAAATTTTGGGATTTTTCCTATCTGTTCTCTGGGCAAAATGGGCCAGAAAAGGATCTGAGGACTAAGATATTGCCTCCCGATGTGTACCTTGGTTCGCAAATACCTAGCGACATGACCTACGCACGTGCCCGTTTATGGTGGGGATTGGCCGCTCAGATCCTGGTGGTGGTGCTCTGTGGCGGCTTGCTCCTAAGTGGCTTCCTACCTCAAATGACGGCTTGGTTTTCCGAACAGTTGGGACCGATTCTGGCCCTTTTCCTTCTTGGCTATACCCTGTTGCTGTTGCCATTAGAATGGGTGGGCGGCTATTATTTGCCCAAGCGCAAAGGGCGCATCACTTTCTCACAAGGCAGATGGTGGAGCAAATGGGTCCGGGCCGCAGGCGTGCAGGGACTATTTTTTTGGCTGGCAGGCGTATCTACCTGGCATCTAGCGCAGTGGCTCGGCCCGGTGGGGGGGATCGGCTGGGTATTTATCCTCATGCTGCTGCTCACGGGTTTCCAGCTGTATGTGGCACTGGCGGTGGCCCCGTTTCAGATGCAGTCCTTTTCACATCGGGGGCGGATGGTATATCATCTCGAAAGCGCCGACCGGCGCTTTACCGGTGGGATTTATGGCATTCCGGGTCAGGAGAGCATCGTTTTGCCCCGGTACTGGAAAGACCGCTTTCCCCCAAATATCTACGACATTCTGCTGGTTCGGCGCCATGGCGCCATCAATTCCGGTAGCCATGGGCGCGGCATCCTGTTGGCCATTGCCTGGGATACCTTGCTCTTTGCGCTTGCAAGCTGGCTGAGCCCGGGCGGTCTGGAGACGGCCGCCGGTTTTCTCAGTACCATTTGCTGGTTTTCGCTTTTCTCCCTGCTGGCCCAGATTGGGCCTCTCCCCTGGCTGTCACGGCGGGCCATTCTGGAGATCGACCGTTGGGTTTACTACAAAGGCTTCGATGTCGATGCCCTGCGGCAGTCCTTTGGGCATACACATCGCCTGCAGGAAGAGTATGCCGAGGCTTTACCCAGCCTGTCGCGCTGGACCCGGGCGTTTCCGACGCTGGAGATGCGGCAAGAAAATATGGCCACGCCAAAAAACATCAAGGGCGGCTGGCAAGCCAGCCGGCACGCCATCTTTGCTTCTTGGGCCGGCCTTAACCTCCTGGCCCGCACCCAGTCTTACCACCTCGGCCTGCCCGAGTTATGGGTCTTTCAGCCCGGGGATTGAGTCAGACGCCGCGGATGTTTCTGAGCGCATGAAGGACGATGGCTGATTCGGTAAATCTGATCAACAGGTCAGCCTGGTAGGTTTTAAAAGACCCATTATCTGTGTATTTTTCAGGGAAACATCTGATTTGATGCCCTGTCCCGATTTATCCATCCGAGCTAAAGGCAAGTCGTCTTTCCGGCTTTCTGGCAAGAACTTCCGGGGAAAACTGATCATCTCCTCCCCGATGGGGTGTACCATTACGCACATGGAGTTATTCCTGGAGGCAAGTTATCCCCTGATGGGGCAAGATCTGCATCGGGTGTATTCCAGAAAGACCCTGCCCCTCTTCCTGAAGCTAGATCCGGATAAACTGGAGGAAGTCGCTTTTTCCCTGCCTCTTCCACCGCTGGCCCCGACTGAGCGAAACACTGCTCAGCATGCCATCCGTCGACTAGGAGGCGAGTTTTATCTTGAAGTCAGAGTAGATGTGGCAGACGGAGGCTTTGTTACCCAAAAGCTCCCTGTAGAAGCCTGGCCGTAAAGGCCTGGCAAAACCCCGCAATGCCCCCTTTTGGTCGCCTTTGCTTAGATGAGGCTACCCTGTACCAAGAAAAAGTTGATCAGGAACGCCAGCAGGGTAAGGCCCATCCCATACATGAAGACATTGTAAGCGATGCGCAGGAGCATGAACTTGCGGGCGAGTACCCGCCCGAGAAAGAAAATGTCCTTGGCCATCGAACCGTAGAGGTACTCGGCGTCCTTCATCATCTGGTCGATGCCCCACATATAGTCATCTAGGTCCATGTCAAAGAAGTTCCCGAAAAACAAGAGGTTGGTTTTCTTATTGAGAATATCTTCTCGATTAAACGTTCCGGAATTGATCTTGGGCCGGGTAGCCAGGATGGCAAATACGATGGTGGCCATACACACCCCCATGAGCAGAATCATCGGGTAGATCCAGCGGGTAATATCGATGCTTTCCTCTCCGATCCTGACGATGGCATTGGAGAAAATGATCGAAATAATGATGGCATTGATAGAAAGAAGGATGTTGGCCTTGTTATCGGCGAGGTCGCTCAGGTTGATATGGGTGCGATAGGTGGTGCGAAACATGGTTTCGATCCCCCGATCCGGGCGCTGCTTTTTTGCTTTTTTGAGTTTGCGCTTCAGCTTGCTTACCTGAGCTTCACGCTTCTCCAATTGCATTTCAATCAGGGCCAGATTGGCTCCGTTTTCCTGCCGATCCCGCTCCTTGATACGCTTGCGGATCTTGCGGAGGTTTTCCAGCTTCCGGGGTTCCAGTACCTCCTTGCCGTAGCTGGTATAATAGTCATGCTGTTCGAAAAAGTTGGCATTGAATTCATCCCATTCCCGATCGGTAAAGTCCCGATCACAAAACACCTTCCACTCGTGACGGATCAGTTCGGAGTTTTCGAGGGCATTGGGATGGGCGAGGTTGGACAAGTCCGCGTCTTTGAGGACCTGCTCTAAGAGGTTTCGGGGCTCTTTTTCCAGCTGGGTAGATTCAATCAGTTTTTCTACTTGCCTGATGAGCCGCTCTTCCATACCTCGTTCTGAAAGGAAAGATCGGGCGATTTCCATGCCCAGTTCTTCGTGTCCCAGATAGCGGTGTACATATCCGATATCATGGAGCCAGGCCGCAATCTTCACGATCCGGGTTTCATGCTCGGTGAGGCCTACGTGTTGGCTGATTTCTTCAACAGCTTTCACCACTTGCTCAGTATGGCTCAGGGTATGGTATGCATAGTCATCCGATAGCTGCTCCGATAGCAGGTTTCGGGCGTGTTGCTCGGTGTCGGACAGAAACGAAGCGTCTACATGCATAAGGAAAAGGATGCGCCAGACCAGCAGCGGTACTGTCCAAAACTAGCACGAAATCAGTTATAATGTCAATAATTCAGCGGGCAATTCGCGTGCTGTCGGGAATGGAAAATGGAGCGACTTTCGGGAAACTCAATACTTTCTGCTAATTTGGGACTCGATTTTTCAGTGTCAACAACAACCCTTGAAGGGTTTGGTACCTATGACGTGGACGCAAACAACTAGGCAAGCAGCAATCATCGCTATTTGGCCGGCTTTCCTCCTGTGGACAGCCTGTCAGTCAGGGCCGGCAGGGAGTGATCCGGAAACCCAAATAGACAGCGTTTCTTATGCTGTGGGCATGGACATTGCCCGTTTTTACCAGAAGCAAGAAGTATCTCTCAATCCAGATATGTTGTACCAGGGCTTTGCAGCCATGGTGGAGGGAAGCGATCCCAAAATATCGGAGGAGGAAGCCCTGACTGTCATTGGTGCTTTTCAGCAGCGGATGCGGGTAAAGGAAGAGGAGCGTCGCCTGTC
>RFHL01001365.1 GCA_003696875.1 Bacteroidota bacterium
ATCCTCAGCTTTCTCGGGGTGACTTTACCATTGCGGCGCGGCGTCCACGGCAGCCTGGCCGCAGCTATCGGCCTGGGCATCCTGGTGTCCGCTCTTTTCCTGGCGGTGCTGCAAGTGGGTTCGGCGCTGGCATCGGCGGGCCTGCTGCCGCCTGCGCTGGGGGTATGGTCGGGCATTGCCATGTTTTCCGCTTTGGGCTTGCATGCCTGGCTGAAGGCACCGCAATGAGGCAGCCGCAAGGCGGCGGCGATACGCTTTCATGCCGCGGGCGTTCACCCGACAGGCAGGCCCGTGCACAAGCAGCGCGCGGCTGTGCCAGGGGCGGCCGCATCGAACACGCGGAGGCTCCGGCGCCGATCACTCGGGCAAGCGGGTCTCCAAGGCCATGGTGATCTTTTTTTTCAGCTCGGTGAGATCAAAGCTTTTGACCACGTAGTAGTCGGCGGCCATGGATTTGATGTCTTCTTTGAAGGTGTCATAGGCGGTGGACAGGATCACGGGCAGGTCATAATAATGATTACGGATATCCTGCAGAAGGTCGAGGCCGTCGTAGTCCACCATCTTGATGTCCAGGATGACCAGGTCCGGTTTCTCCTGCTCGATTCTTTCCAGTAATTGGTAACCGCTATCCGCGGTGATCACCTCATAGCCCGCTTCACGGAGCTCTTCCGAATAGAGCAGGCGGATGTGCTCTTCGTCGTCGACGACCAGAATCTTCGGCATCATAGTCCTCCTGTGGTGCGCATCAATGCCATCGTTCGATCAGATAGGGCTTGCATTCCTCAAAGACGCCGCAGGCATTTTCGATGTGTTCTTCGGCTTGCTGCAGGGACATGCGCTCGGTTCTCTTGACATATGAGACCACCTTACCCAAATAGAGAGGCAGCAGGCTGTCAACGATCTGGGTCCGGTGTTCGGTCGGCCGATGACGATAGGCGATGGCCGCATCGAACAGCATGGTCGCCCAGGTTTGGCTGGGAAAGGAAAAGTGCGCCAATCCCATATGTCGGATTTCCTGCAACTTATTGAAGGCGGTCTGGTCGAAAATCTCCCGCCAAAACCCTTCATATTCCTCAAAACCCCGCAGAAACCTTTCATGCAGGTGGGCCATATTGACTTCCACCGGGGCCGGTACGGCCATCTCGTGTCCATCGATGCCGAATAACGCCGTCGGCTTGCTCCACTTGACACCTTTCCAGTAGTCGCTGTAGGCGAGCATCAAGTCGAATACCGTGCCGACAACCTGGCGAAAGCGTAAATTCAGCCGCGCGTACGGATCGCGTTCGCGATGCAGTTTCGGGACTTTCATGAACGATTGGCAGATGGGTTGGCGGAAAACCATGGCCAAGGTGCTCACCCATACAT
>RFHL01001366.1 GCA_003696875.1 Bacteroidota bacterium
AAAACCACCTGATCCTCCGGCAGATCTTCGGGGATCTGCACCGCCTCCAGTTCTTCCACCAGCGGCAGGGTGCGGCACTGGAGCAGATACAGTTTACCGTCATGCCAGGCAAATTCCACGTCAATGGGCCTGCCGTAAGCCTGTTCCAGACGTCTGAGGACCTTTTTCATGAGGCGCACAAAAGGCGTTTTTGTCAGAAAATTCTCGAACGTCAGGCAGCTGTGTTCCAAGGGCAGATTTTGATGTTTGAACAACGGCGCGGCCAGATGCCCGTCCCGGTTGTAGGAAAGCGCCAGATAGCGATCTTCTTCGCCGGCCTGTTTCAGGACCTCCGGAAAAGTCAGCTCCTCCACCTCCCCGGTCTGCAGATTGAGCGTGTCGACATAGCGCTGGGAGTACTTGACGATCTGATCCGCGCTCACCTCGGGACGCAGGGTCGGATGACTCAGCGGGATCATGCGGGCATAATCCCGTCCCACCCGATCCACCGCCCGGGTACCAAGGCCGTAGACCAGACGCACCAGGCCGTCTTCCTTCCGAATGCGCGGGGTCCACCGATACAGGTTGTAGGAATACGCAACACCGGCTGCAAACGGGTGGAAATGAGACCCCACCGGACGGCCCACCACCTTCTGCACCAACACACTCATCTTCTCATCGAAATCAAGCAGGTTGTGCTCGCGGCGATACATGATGGGAGCCGGCCCATAGGTGCTCATGTGGACCCGCTTCAAGCCCCAGATGAACTCTCCCAGGCGCTGCTCCAAGTCCCCCTGATTGGCCACGAACACGGAATCATACTTGCCGGAAAACGCATATCCGACGTTGTCTTCGAGAAAGCTCGAGGAGCGCAGGATGAGCGGGTGCTCGCCCACTTTCTGCAAGAACTGACGAAACATCTGCACGGTATCCGGAGGAAAGGAGGCACGGGCGAACAGCTGCGAGATGGTTCGGTATTCCTCTTCGATGGCTTCACGCGTCTTGTACTTTTGCGTGTGGAATTGGAGCAAACCATTGTAGTCGATGAAATCCGAGAAGATCCCCGAATTGAAATAGTAGGAGTCCGGGATGGCCAGGTACTTTTCCAGCTCCGGGTCGCGCTCCGAGAGGCGCGGCAGCAGGATCTTGTAGGCGAGGAAAAGACCCGCCGCCTTGCCGCCGATCTTGCCGGAACGCCGTGGGCTCCAATAACTGTGATCCAGCAGTTCATCGACATCGCGAATGGTGACGTAATGTTTGGCGATGCCGATGAAAGGCAGCTGGTTGGAGATGAAGTGGTTGATCAAAGCCACCCGCACCCCCTCGG
Organism: Bacteroidota bacterium; assembly: GCA_003696875.1. Classification (GTDB taxonomy): domain Bacteria; phylum Bacteroidota; class Bacteroidia; order J057; family J057; genus RFHL01. The sequence continues at coordinate 1,307 of RFHL01001366.1, forward strand.
CCTCGCTCGGCATGAGGTAGAGATCGCCCTGCGGAATTTCGCAGAATTCCTTCAGCGCCTTCTTGATCTTG
>RFHL01001367.1 GCA_003696875.1 Bacteroidota bacterium
AAGGAAGAGAAATCCCATAAACCGCCCCACTCTCCCACTCCCCTACTTCCCTACCTCCCCCACTTCCCACCTCTTATTCGACCAAAAAATAGCCTTGGTTGCGCTGCTCAAACAAAAAGGAAAGCGACCAGCGGGCGTACGTCCAGCGTAACCAGGTCTTTCCCCCCCGCTCTATGACCTTCTCCCGTGGCTCGCCATACTGCACAAACACACTCCCCCGATCCGTGTCCCAGCCTGGGATATCGCCTTCTGGGAAGCGCTCAGCCGCCTCATAGACCTTGCGATAATAAGCCTCCATTTCTTCCTGATAACGATCCCGGTACAGGCTGCGCCAGGTGTTGCGAAACTCTTCTGCCTGCACCGTCTCATCCCCGCTTACATCCAGGAGGCGGATGAGGGCTTCGGGCTGGAGCAGGTACTTCATCATTTTGATTGAGGTCTCCAGATCTGCATAGATCCGCGTCTGTATGTCGCTCTTCACTTCAAAGCGAATCTGCTCATCTCCCAATCGGTAGTCATCGTCATAGACGAGTATCTGCACCATATATTGTCCGGGCTCCAGTTGCCCGAGGTGAAGGGTGTCTCCAAAAATCACCCGCTGCCTTCCGCGTGGATACAGAACCAGGTTGCGCTGCTGCAAGGATACATAGGCGGCGGTACTGCCCTGAGTCTTCCCGGTTTTTTCCTGATAAAGGACGGCCCGCAAACTCAATTGGTCGTACTCCGGGGCGTAAATTTCCTGATAATAGTACAGGGTCTCCAGGCCGTGCGAGGAGGGCGGCCCCACCAGGGGCCAGCGAAAGGCCGTATCAGGAATGGCCTGAGCCGAAAGAAAAATATCCGAAAGGAGAATCTCCCGGCGACGATTCAGGTAAAAAGGCTCGGACCGCTCCAGGGTGTAATAGCGGTCCAGGTCGGGATCATAGATGCTGGCGTCGATGTCGTAGGCCCCGGCAGGCAGTTGGTACCCGATGATGAAGACCTCTGATCCGTAGGCCTCCAGGATCATTTCCTTGGAAATAAACACCTGAACCTCCCCTTCCCGCCGCAGATTGACCTTAACCTCGAACTGCCGCCAGGCTTCAGTGGGCGCCTCATAGGCGAGCAGCAGTTGCGCATTGGTCCCACCGGTACCCAGCCTGTTTTTCATGTCCATCTGCCACTGCGCATGTAGCTCTGCCCCTCCTCCCCACAGGAGGATCATCCCCCAAAGCAGGGGCTGTAAGCGCTTGATGGACACACAAAAAAACATGTATACACGTTCGAGTCCTAGGCAGTGGGCAACACCTCGCCCACCAGGTCATACTCCATCGCATCGGTGATGCGCACCGGATAGAATTGCCCCGCGACCAAAGGGCGGTTGCTGTGAACCACCACCTCGTTGTCCACCTCGGGCGAGTCATACTCAGTCCGCCCCACATAGTATCCCGACTCCTCCCGGTCAATCAGGGTCTTGAAGGTCTGCCCCACCCGGCTGCGGTTGAGCTCCAAAGAGATATCCATTTGCAGTTCCATGACCTCGTCATGCCGGCGCTGCTTGGTTTCCTCGTCGATCAGGTCTTCGAAGGCATTCCCCGCATGGGTATTTTCCTCATGCGAATAGGTAAAGACGCCCAGCCGGTCAAAACGGCTCTCCTCCACAAAGCGCAGCAGCTCCTGATGGGCGGCCTCCGTCTCACCAGGATGCCCCACCAGCAGGGTGGTACGCAGGGCCAGGCCCGGGACTTCGTCCCGGATTCGCTTCACCAGATCCACGGTCCGCTGCTTGTTGATGCCCCGGCGCATAGCCTTGAGCACCTCATCGGAGATGTGTTGCAGGGGCATGTCCAGATAGTTGCAGATATTGCTGCGCTCGCGCATCACGGGCAGGATCTCCACCGGAAAGCCCGAGGGATAGGCATAATGCAGGCGAATCCACTCCAGCCCCTCCACATCGGAGAGGGCGCGCAGCAGATCGTCTAGGCGACGCTTGCCGTAGATGTCGATCCCATAGTAGGTCAGATCCTGGGCGATGAGCATCAGCTCTTTCACCCCGCGCCCCACCAGATGCTGGGCCTCCTGTACCAGAAATTCGATGCTGCGCGAATTGTGCTTGCCTCGCATGAGCGGGATGGCGCAGAAGCTACAAGGCCGGTTGCAGCCCTCGGCGATCTTGAGGTAGGCGTAGTGCCCATCGGTCACGGTGCGGCGCTCTCCCAGGAGCTCCTGCTTGTAGTCAGCCCCGAGCCGGCGCACCAGTTGCGGCAGGTCTTCCTGATTGCCAAACCAGGCATCGACCTCGGGGATCTCGACCTTCAGCTCGTCCTTGTACCGATGCGAGAGGCAGCCGGTCACGATGACCTGCTCCACCTCGCCGCGGGCCTTGCGGTCCACATAGTCGAGGATGGTATTGACCGATTCCTCCTTGGCCCGGTCGATGAAGCCGCAGGTGTTGATGACCACGATGCCGGCCTCGCTGGCCGGGTCTTCGTGTGTCGCCGGCACGCCGCCGGCGTCGAGCTGGGCGAGCAACTGCTCGGAATCGACCAGATTCTTGGAGCAGCCCAGAGTGATCACATTGACCCGGACCTGTTCCTGTTGTATGCGCTTGTGCGGATTGCTATGCATGAATTGCTGTCTCCTCGTTACGGATTAGCCCTCTACCCGTTCGAACATAGAATCGATAAAGGTGCGGGGATCAAAGGTCTGAAGATCGTCGATTCCTTCGCCCACGCCGATGTACTTGACCGGAATCCGGAACATGTCCGACACCCCAATTACCACGCCGCCCTTGGCCGTGCCGTCGAGCTTGGTGAGAGCGAGGGCGCTCACGTCAGTGGCCTCGGTAAAGGCCGTAGCCTGGGAGATGGCATTCTGGCCGGTAGAGGCATCCAGGACCAGCAATACCTCGTGAGGGGCCCCTTCGAGCACCTTGGACATGCTGCGTTTAATCTTACTGAGCTCCAGCATCAGGTTTTTCTTGGTCTGCAGGCGGCCCGCCGTATCGACGATCACCACATCGTACCCACCCGAAACGCCTTTTTGCACCGATTCGTAAGCCACTGCGCCGGGATCCGTATTCATCCCCTTGCTGTAAAAATCCACCTCGCAGCGATCGGCCCACAGCTTGAGCTGATCTACCGC
>RFHL01001368.1 GCA_003696875.1 Bacteroidota bacterium
ATACCCGTTTTTTGTCGGCCCTCACGGGAGGCTTTCTGCTGGGCTGGGGGGTAACCATCTGGTTGCTTTCCGGAAAAATCTATACCCTGGCCCCCGAACTGGTGCGGCGGGCGGTCCTGGCCGGCGTCCTGACCTGGTTTGTGTTTGACAGCCTGGGCTCAGCTACCTCTGGCCACCCTTCCAATGTATTCTTCAATGTTCTGGTCCTGCTATTGGCCGTAGGGCCGCTATGGCGACCGGCCCGCGCCTGAACTGGTAGCATAAGGTGGGCAAGGACTCTTTTTCGGCAAAAAAATCTGCATGATACGTCTGCTGCCCTTTTTGCTACTGGCTCTTTCCTGCACCCTGACCTACGCCCAGCTTCCCCACGAGGTGGCGAGCTATCCTGACGAAGCGGGCTTTCAGGCCCGCAAGGCGGGCATGGTGGAGGCCATCGCCAGGCAGGGCTTTGGGGTGCGCAGCCAGGCGACCTCTCGCTGCCCCGATACGGGGCTGCCGGTCCGTACCTGGGCCCTTGAAGGCGAGACCATCTACTCGCCCTATACCGGCCGGGCCTTCACCCAGGGCCCTACCGGCTATTTCGGCCCCAAGGAGCGCGACAGCCTGGGGCGCATCGTGGCCTTTGGCGGGGACCCGCTCAAGTATGACCTGCCGCCGGCGGCGGCGACCTTGTACCTGGATTCCACCCGGGCAGATGTGCTGCACTTTCTGTCTATTCCCGGGAATATGCGGCAGCAGTACCACTTCGCGGCCAAGAACTGGGCCCGCTTTTATGGCCTCAACCAGCATTTGCTCAGTGAGGCCTGGAAAGCCGACTTCCAGGCGGCGGTGGCGCAGTACCGGGAGGCCCGCCGGCCCTCGGACGGGCCGGACCGCGAGCATCTCGACATGTCCCGGCCCCACGACCTCGTGGGGCAGCCCGGCGAGCTCCTCGGCGGCAATACCAAGGATGGCGGCACCGAAAACCACAAGACCATGTGGCGCAGTTCGGCCCTGCTCTATGCGCAGTGGTTTCCCGACACGGCACAGATCTCTTATTATCCTGTTCCTGAGGCTGATAGCCTCGTGCGGGGCTTTCTCTTCGACTACCTCGCGCGCTGCTTGCAGCGCGGCAATGGGGAGTACCATTCGCCCATGTACTATCCCCACTCCATCAATGCCTACCTGAACCTCTACGACTTTGCCGAGGACCCGGAAATCAAAGAGCTGGCCCGGGCCCAGCTGGATTTTTACCTGGCGACCTATGCCCTCAAGAGCTTGCATGGCGTGCTGGGCGGCCCGGCCCGCCGGGGCTACCTCAGCTACGCCGATGGTGCCAATGACATGGAGCGCCTGCTGTGGCTCTGGACGGGTGCGGGCCCCTGGGACCTGAAGCCCGAAGACCTTGGCACCAAAGACGGCCTGCATCCGGCGACTACCACCTATCGACCCAATCAGATCATCTGGAATCTCTTGCGAAAAGACGTGGCCTTGCCGTATGAGGTACAGATTGCCCATCCGGATTACCACATTGATCTGCCCAATCGCCATCAGGAGACGGACTATGTGTCAGAGCACTTCGTCCTCGGCAGCACGACCATCCACACCATCAGCAATCCCGGGCAGCAGGTGGTGTGGTCGCTGGTGGCAGAGGGCGCCGAGCGCCCCCTGCACTTTGGCGGGGGGCATCCCCGCTACAATGTGCCCTCGGGCCACAGTCCCTATACCCAGACTTTGCAAAAAGGGGCTTCGCTTATCCTCATGAGCGGGCAAAATGAGCCCCGCACCTTTGAGGGCAACCCCCACGACCATATCAAAAGTTGGTACGCCAATGCTGGGGTGGCACTCGAACCGACGGTTTGGCCGGAACAGGCCAATCGGGCTGCCTGGACCAAATTTGTGAAGGAGGCCCCGCAGCGGGCCGAGAGTTGGCTCTGGATTCCCCGGGCCGTGGATGAACGGCGCGTGGTGAATGGCCGGCTTTTTGTTCGGGCAGGCCAAACTTACCTGATTGCCCAGCCACTCGGGGAGGCACGCTGGCTCGATATCCCCGAGGACTCGCTCGCCGCCTGGGCGCCGGATCGGCGCGATCCGCTCAAGGCCTTCCCTTACTACCATGTGTGGGTGGTGAGTGGGCCTTATTCCGGCTACACCCTGGATGTGGCCGAGGCGGCTGACTATGAGGATTTTGAGGCTTTCATCCAAGAGGCCAGTGCCCGAACAAAGCTGGACACCCGGCGCCTGGCGCAGGGCCTGGTCCGCTACCGGACCCTCTCTGGTGATCGGCTGCAGATGCAGTACGAGCCGCATGATCTCAAGTGCACCGCCCGGATCAATGGCCGCAAGCTGCGCTATGACCGTTGGGACGATGAGGGCGTTTATCAGAGTCCGTATGTGCAGCTTCGGGATGGGGTGCTACGCATCAGCGACGGCCGCGACAGCTACGAAATCGAAATGACCGGCCCGCAGCAGGTGGAGATCCGGAACAGGGAATAGGCTATTCAAGCAGAATGAAGAAGCCAAAAGCCGGTAATTCTACCAATGAATCCAAGGCAATGGAGGTCCCCCTGAGCGCATCGGTCCAGGCGCTGTTTTGCAGCACTACCGGCAATGCATAGGTCTGCGGGCTGTCCCGGTGGTTCACCAGCACCAGCATCTCGGCTCCGTTCAACACTTTTCGGAAGCATGCGACATCATCGTGGAGGAATGCGGTCAGGTCTCCGGCGCGCGCCACTTCAGAAGCCGCATACACCTGCAGGATGTCCTCATATGCCGCCAGCAGGTCGGGATTATTGGCCCAGTTGATGGGAGCATTGGAGAAGAAAGGCACATTTTGGGCCGTGCCTACTTCCTGCCCGGTGTAGATCAGCGGCACGCCCCCCAGGAACATGGTCGTAACCGAAGCCGCCAGGGCGCCTTCGGCGCCGTCGAAGAGGCTGATCGGCGTGGCATCCCAGGCCGACTCGTCATGGTTGGTGGTGAAGCGGAGCCAGTGATGGCCAGGGGGCGTGCCCTGATAGCTGTTTTGATGGGCGGAAAAGAGCCGGGAGACCGGCTGCCCGGCGTATACCGCTTTCATGGCGGCATAGAAAGCCCAGCCAAAGTTGAGGTCAAAGCCGGCCTCAAAGTGATCATCCCGGGCCCCTTCGGCCAGCATGATGATCTCCCGGTTCGGGATGCTTTCCAGCGAATCGATGGCCTCGGACCAGAAGTCAAAGGGGACCCCGTCGGCGTAGTCGCAGCGGTAGCCATCGACATTGGCTTCGTAGACCCAATACATCATAGCGTCGATCATAGCGGCCCGCATGTCGCGGTTGTCGTAGTTGAGGTCGGCCACATCTTGCCAGTTGGTGCCGGGCGGATGTACGATGCTCCCATTGGCATCCTGGGTGTACCAGCTGCGCTTGTCGATCCAGGGATGGTCCCAGGCCGTATGGTTGGCCACCCAGTCCATGATCACGGCCATGCCGCGGGTATGGGCTTCGTCGGTCAGAGTGCGCAGGTCCTCTAGGTCGCCGTATTCGGCGCCCACGGCCAGATAGTCCTGCACCGAGTAGGGCGAGTTGACCGAGCGCTCTGCCCCGATAGGGTGGATGGGCATGAGCCAGATGACATTGACGCCCAGGGCATCCAGGGCATCCAGCCGGGCGGTGACGCCCGGTAGATCACCTGTCGCGCTAAAAGCGCGCAGGTTGACTTCATACATGATGATGTCTTCGGTGGCGGGCACCGCCGCGAAGGGGGTACCATACTGCACCCACTGATCCGCCGGCTCGTCCGGCGGGGGGATGATAGGTGGGGGTTCGTTTTTGCAGGCCAGTATAAGGCCGCTCAGCACCAGCAGGAGGGTGAGCAGGCGACGGGGCATCTTGGAAACAGCAGAAAAGGTCATGCCCCAAGGTAGGCTTGTCCCGTCGAAAGGTCAACTTGGTTTCCATGGAAATACGACCCCTTAAAGCGCGGCACATGCCGCCGGATGACCTCCATTTTGTATTCCGGATCTTCATCGTAAAATCCCCAGTAGTAGTATAGCAGCAGGTCCACATCCATTTCCAGGATTTGGGGAAAGGTGGCATCCATCCGGCTGATCTCTTCCCGGCTCAGGCGTTGGTTCTCCACCAGCATCATGGTCTTCAGGCCGTTTTCCCGGCCAGCCTGAAGGTAGCGCTCGCCATAGTGGGGGAGCACTTTTTTATCCCGATTGGCGATGTTCTCAGTTTTGGTGAGGGGAAAGGGCTTGCCGTCCGTGCCAAAGAAATCGAGATGCTCGATTGTGGCCGAGATGTTGACGACGGAGTCGTCCCGGCAGGCCTCGTCAAAATGGACGATGGTCAGATCAGGCTTTAGGGCCTTCAAAGCCGCGTTGATCTCGGAAAAGAAGGCGGCGAAGTCCTCCAGGTATTTGACATAATCGCCTTCGGGATTGTCGCGCAGCGCCAATTCGGAAAAGTCCTGCCACTCCCACCAGGTGGACTTGGGTTCGTCCCAGATGATACCATCCAGCTTAAATTGGTCCGGCATGAGGCTGGTGGTTTCGATGAAATAGCGCTTGACCTCGGGATGGTAAAAGCTGCTGAGGATGCCGTGGGTCTAGCGCACCACGGGTGTGCCATCCCGGCGGCGGGCCGCTGTCTCAGGATGGTGATAGCCAAAAAGCGGTGGCTCAATGGGTTGGCCGGCCGTGATGCCGGCCATGCGGGAGGGCACCGCAAACACCTGCATGCCTCGCTGATGTGCCGCTGCAATGATGAAGCGGATGTTGCCGTCGTTGTACTTGATGTCGCTCTCCGTGATGCCGATACAGACAATGTCCGGGCCCAGCTTTTTCATCTCGTCCAGGTCGTGGCGGATGTTTTCGGGCACCAGGGTGAAATAGCCCGCCCCGAAATAGTAGGCGCCCAGCAGGCGGTTTGGGTGCTTGTTTGAGGGGGCCTCAGCAGGCTGGTTTGGCGGTGAGCAGGCCGCGAGTAGGCTGAGGAGCAATACGGATAGAAACGTACGCATGAAAAAGGGTTGTTCAATGAACATGCTATTCTGCCCGCAACCGCCGGCCCACTTCGCGCAGGGTCTGCTTGTCTTCGTCGGGAATCGCTCCGGCCGGTAGCGGCCCCGTGTTCATCAGCAGATTGGCCCCCTTCGCGCGGGCGTCTTGCAGGATGGCCATGACCTCATCGGGGCCCTTGTGCTTGCCATCCTCTGTCGCTACCCAGCCCCACTTGTGGTCCTGCAGGGTGTTGCAGATTTCGGCGGGCTTATTTTTGTTTTTCTCAGCTGCAATCAGAGCCGCCGGCCACTGTTCTCCTACCTTGGCCCCGGCATTGCGCTCCGGGGCGCGGAAGTCTTCCTCCCCGTTGGCTCCCTGCTTGAAGGAGATCAGCACATGTGGACTCAGGCTGCGGATCAGCCGGTAGGTCGAGTCGATGGGAAATAGCTCGGGCTTGGTGTAGTAGCCCATGATCGGATCCAGCCAGATGCCGGCGATGTTGGGATACTGGGTCAGCAACTCCCGCAGATGGGCGTGGGTATAGTCAATGTAGCGTTGGAAATCCTCGGGTTTTTCGTACAAATACTCCGGTTGTGGCTCCGGATAGGTGGGCCGGGCCCCCCGCCAGGTATCGTCATGTTGGTAGGCGTAGGGATGCTTCCAGTCTACCCCATAGGAATAGTAGAGAAACAGCCCCAGCCCCTTGCGTTCACAGGCTTCATATAGCTCACCGATCAGGTCGCGGCCACAATTGGGGGCATCCACGCTGTTGAAGTCGGTCTGTTCGGTCTGGAAAAGGCAAAAACCATCATGATGCTTGGACGTGATGGTCACGTACTGCATCCCGGCGTCGAGCATCAGCTTGGTGATGGAGTCGGCGTTGAAATCGGCGGCGGTAAAGGTCTCCTTCAACTCGGCATACTCCGCCACCGGAATGGTGTCGGTGAGCTGCACCCATTCGCCCCGGCCCAACTGGCTGTAGAGGCCGTAGTGGATAAAGAGGCCGTAGCCAGCATCTGTGAACCATTGCAGATTGGCGGCGCGGGGATCTTGCTGATAGGCCGTGGCGTAGTCGCTCAGGTAGGAGGGTGGGGTGGGGGCGCTTGCCGAGGGGCTGCAGGCCCACCCAAGCCAAAGAAGCGGCAAGAAACAGATCAGGGTTCGCATAGAGGTTGCATTTTCCCATCAAGAAAGAGCTTTATCCCCTGGAAAACTACCCTTATTGAGTAGGAGCATTTGGGGGGCTTTCTCTGTTTTGGAAAAATGGACCGATTAATTGGGTTTAAGGCTTAACGTGAGTTTTGGATAAAAATCGCTTTGAATGGCTCCAATCGACGATTGTCATGCTGGGCGAAGCGAAGCATCTCATGTGTCCTATTAGATCCTTGTATGTCGATGGCCAGCACCCCCTGCCAGCGATGCCAATCCCGGCACCTATGCGCAGCCGCTCCGCAGCATACAGGCGGCCGCAGAGCGGGTGCAGCCCGGTGAGCGGGTGGAGATAGCGGCGGGAGTCTACCGGGAGGCAATCCGCCTCCCTCGGGGAGGCAACGGCCCCGGGGCCATGATTGCTTTTGAAGCCAGCCCTGGCGCCGAGGTGATCATCCGGGGCTCCCGGGTTTTCGAGGGCGAATGGGCCCCCTCCGCTTCCGGATTCATGGTTTGGACCTCTTGCTCCCTAGTGCTCTGTCAAGTGGAAAATGACGGGAAAGCGGTCGCAGATTTTTTCGCAGATCATGGTCCCGGCAAGCCGGGAAG
>RFHL01001369.1 GCA_003696875.1 Bacteroidota bacterium
GCCGGCGGCACTGCCGGTGTAGGTGATCTGGACCAGATCGTCCTGGCATACTTGCGACTGCGTCGCAAAGGTAGGGGTCGGCGTCGGGAAGACGGTGACCGGCTGGCTTGAAACCGGGCTGACACAGCCGGCCTGGATCACTTGCAGGGTAACGGTTTTGGGGCCATCGGTGCTCCAACTCACTGTGTGAGGACCGGGGCCCTGCACGGCGGGCAGGCCGCCGTCGAGGTCCCAGATATAGGTTGCACCCGCATTCCCGGTTCCGGTGTACACCAGTTGGGTAAATTCGCCCTCACAGACCGGGCTATTCACCAGGAAGCTAGAGGTAGGAATGGGGTTGATGTTGATGGTCTTGGTGAGGGTGTCAGATCGGCAGCCGCCTTCTTCCACTACCAGGCTGATCTGCTGAGGACCGGCGTTGCCCCAGGTGATCTGGTAGGGGCCGCCACCACTACCGATGACAGAGGAGGTATTGCCGCCAAAGTCCCACAAGAAGTTGGCTCCGGGCAGGGGCGGGGCGGCATAGGTTACGGTCACGACCTCATCCACGCAGGCCGCCGTGGGCAGCGAAAAGGCTACGGGCGGGGGCGGGGTGAAGGAGACATTCACCGTATCGGAGGCGGCACAACCGTTGATGTCGGTGGCAGTCAGCACGTAACCGATGGTCTGAGGAATGGGGGTAGTCAATTGCACCGTAGGCGTGGCTCTCGTCAGGGGCCCCTGCATGCCCAGGGCGCTACTCCAACTGTAGGTGACATTGGGGAGGGCGGGCAGGCCAATGATGCCGGGTTCACCCGAACAAAAACTGGTGTCTGGGCCACCGGCAGTAGAGAAGGGGTCCAGAATGACCATTTCGATGGTGTCATCGCCTCCGAAGCAGGATACACCCGAAACAATCAGTTGAATAGTTTCGGGTCCTTCCAGTGCGCCGTCGAGGATGATGCTCACCGGGATGTTGATCGAGTCCTGTCCAGGCTGGAAGGTGATTGGCCCGGTGATGGGAAAAGTGTAGTCAATTCCCGGGGTAGCGGTACCGCCCAGTGTGAAGGTCGCGTTGAGCAGCTGGGTGGTGTCCACGTCATTAAAGACGGTGAAGTAGCCGTCGACACAGCCTTCCACCACCTGATTGCTGTTGGGGTTGTTGTCGTTGCGGGCAACGCCATCGCGACATACGGCATCGCAAAAGACCGATTCGATGAAAACGCCGGAATCGTAGGCCTGATCTCCTTCGTCAACGACGACCAGCTTGATGGTATAACTGGTGTTGGGGATAACGGGAATCTTGGCCTCCAGGGCCACGGTCTGGCCATCATAGTCTGTGCCAGACGGCGCGCCAAAGCCAGTAGGGCCTATGTAATAGGCGTTGTTGGTGGCATCATTGACGTTGTTGACACTCGGATAGAGCGTGGTGCCAGGGACCAGCGCAAAGTTGGTAGGGGTGGGATATCCCGGACCGGTGACAAAGGCGCCAAAGGCGTCGTCGAAGGCCCCTACGAACGTGGGGTATTCGTTCGAAGCGAACACATAGGAAATCCGGATGGTGTCACAGCTTGCTACGGCGTCGAAGGTGACGGCACAGGCATCGTTGGTGACTACCGGCGGGGGGTTGTTGGGGGTCAGGAGGGTTACCATATCCGCATCGCCAGGGCTACCGATTCCCAGGCCTACCCCGGTTTGCAGACCGGGTACGGCATAGTCAGCTGAGCCCGAGGTGAGGAGAAGCCCCGAATCGAGCACCGAGGTCCCCACCCCATTAAATCCGCCCATCTGCGGGTAGGTGTGCGGATTGAACCCTCCGGTCGAGGGTACCGTGTCACAATTGATATTGACATTGCTGATGATGACGCCAGTCCCCTGGATGTTATACACATACTGGTCAAAAGGGGAATTGGCGTCTACTGTCACATTCTGGGCCGGAAGCCAGCTCAGGGCTCCTAGAAAAAAAACCAGAAAAGGACAGAGGCGTATCGCTCGATTCATAGGCAAGGAATTTTGCGGAATGCAGGCTGGAAGCTAAGGAAGCGTGAACACGTGCGAGAAACAGAAGGGCGAAGGGAGGGCACACCTCAAGTGATGGCCGTCAAAGGCTCCTCATCCGCCGGACATTTTATGTTTGTAACCGAGTTTGCTGAGGCTTGCCGCCACCTTGTCCCGGAAATCTCCCTGGAGGATGATTTGCCCGTCTTTTACCGAGCCACCACAGCCACAGCTTTGTTTCAGGCTTTTGCCCAGATCTTTCAAGTCGTCATCTTGCCCCACAAAACCATCCACGAGGGTGACCATCTTATTACCTTTCAGGCGCTGCCGGCGCAGATATAGGGTTTGTTGCGCTGGAGGCAGGGTTTCGGCTCCGGATCGCTCTTCATCATGCTCAAAATCGTAGTCGGGGTCCGTGGAATATACGACTCCGCGACGGGAATTTTTCTTGGCGGACATGGCATTGTAAGTCTGGGGTAAAAGTAAATATTTTTCGGACAAAGTGAGCGGCAGCCCCTTATAATGCTTCCATTTCTGAAAATAGGCATTCTCCTAAGTAACGCGAGAAAAATAACTTCCCGATTTTGCGCCGAGACCTTGTGCGCAGACAAGGAAGCA
>RFHL01000124.1 GCA_003696875.1 Bacteroidota bacterium
GCCTGCCCGCCGGGCTGTACCTGCTGCACCTACGCCAGGGCGATGCCCAGGCCACCCTGCGCCTCACCAAAGTATCTCCCTGATCACACGCCCCGGCCGGAGCGTGTGTCCCGGCCGGGCCTTTTTTCTTGCCTATGAACCCGCGGATTTCCTGCTTTTGGCTCCTGGCCCTGGCGCTGGCAGCCTGTAAACCCGAGCTGCCAGACCCAACGCCGGTGGCCCCGCTGCCGGCCCGGCCGGTCTATATCCTCAACGAAGGCAATTTCCAATGGGGCAATGCCAGCCTGGACCTCTACTACCCCGACAGCGGGCAGGTGGTTTCCGGCGTATTTGCCCGCGAAAACGGTCGTCCCCTGGGCGATGTGCTCCAGTCGATGACCCTCATCGACGAGCGCGCCTACCTTGTCGTCAACAACTCTGGCCGAATCGAGGTAGTAGATCCCCACAGCATCGCCCATCTGGGGCGCATTGAGGGCCTGACTTCTCCGCGCTACCTGGCCGAGGTCAGTCCTGGAAAAGCCTATGTCACCGACCTCTATGCCGGCTACCTCCACATCGTAGACCTGGCCACCTTATCGGTTACGGGGCAAGTTGCCCTGCCGGGCTGGAGCGAGGCCCTGATCCGGGTCGGGGGGGAGGTCTTTGTCAGCCACATGCAGCGGCCCTGGCTCTACGTCATTGATCCGGCCCGTGATGCCATCATAGACAGCCTGCCGGTCGGCCTCGGTGGCAACAGCCTGGTGCAGGACCAGGCCGGGGCGCTCTGGCTACTTTGTGAAGGAGACCTGCTCGGAGGGGCGGCGGGCAGCCTTTGGCGCATCGACCCCGCCACCCGGAGCGTCACCGGCCATTGGGACTTTGGCCCCGGGGAGCATCCGTCGGAACTGACGGTCAGCCCGCAAGGCGATCAGCTGTATTTTTTGCTCGACGGGGTACGCAGCTTGTCGGTTTCGGCTCCTAGCCTGCCAGCTACCAGCCTTGTGCCGGCTCAGGGGCGCACCTTTTATGGCCTGGGTGTAGATCCGCATACTGGGACCCTGTATGCGTCTGATGCCATCGACTACGTACAGCGGGGGCTGGTCTATCGCTTCACCCCCGAGGGGGCGCGTTTGGATTCCTTCCGGGCTGGGCCCATCCCGGGAGGGTTTTGTTTTGGGGAGTAGGGGAGTGGGTAAGTAGGAAAATGGGCAAGGAGGAAAATGGGGAAGTGGGGGAGTAGGAGGATAGGGAAGTAGGGGAATGGGAGCGGGGGCGATTTCCCCGGGTCACTGGTCGCTTGTTGGGCATCCCTCATCTAGAGGGGAAGAAGGTCAAAGCGGATTTTATATCAGCATCGCCGATACTTTTTGCCTGGCATCTGCCGCAGCAGTGCTTTGAATTCCATGCTCAGCAGGAGCGAATTGAGCCGGTGCATAGGGATGCCAGTCTTGAGGGCGATGTGGTCAATGATAACCTCGCCTTGGGCGAGGCAGTTGAGGACTTGCGCCTCTTCGGCGCTTAGCGGTTGAGAGGGCGCTTGCAGCGCCAGTTCCAGCTGTTCGCTTTGGTCATCATGCTGTTGCCACTGTATGTCCAGATCGTCGAGCACCTCCTCCGGGCTGTTCACCAGGCGGGCGATATCCTGACGAATCAGGGCATTGCAGCCGGCCGAGTAGGGATCACCGATCCGGCCGGGCAGGGCATAGACCTGCCGGCTCTGATCAAAGGCCTGCCGGGCGGTGATGAGGGCGCCGCCTTTCTCGGCGGCTTCGATGACAATCACGGCCTTGCAGATGCCCGAGATGATGCGGTTGCGGGCGGGAAAATGCGGCGCATCGGGCTTGGTGCCGGTGAGGTACTCGGTGAGCAGCCCGCCCTGCTCCAGCATCTGCCGGGCGCGCCGGGCGTGCCGCCCGGGGTAGATGGTGTCGAGGCCATGGGCCAGGACGGCGGTGGTGCGCCCGCCCGCATCCAATGCCGCCCGGTGGGCGGCGATGTCGATGCCATAGGCCAGTCCGCTCACGACATTGATGCCCCGCTGGGCAAAAAAATCGGCAAAGCGTTGCGCCTGCTCCGTGCCATAGTCGGTGGCCTTGCGGGTGCCTACGATGGCGATATTGACCTGGGCATTGGGGTCTATATTTCCCTTTTGAAACAGGATGAGCGGTGCGTCGTGGATGTACTTCAGCGCGTGGGGATAGGCATCGTCCAGGTAGGTGAGCAGGCGGATGCCATGCTTTTCACAGTAGGCGACTTCCAGCTCTGCCCGCTTCAGCGTCTCGGCGCGCTGCACGAGCAGGGCGGTCTGTTCGCCCACGCCAGGGGTACGCAGCAGCTTGCCTTTGGGGGTGTTGAAGACCGCCTTGGCACTCCCGCAATAGGAGATCAGGTTTTTGACACTGACCGGCCCCAGGCCTTTGGTAAGCGAGAGAGCGAGCAGGTATAGTGCGCGGTCTTCCATGCGCTAAAAATGCCAAAACCTATGGCATTTGCCAAATTTTTTTGGGTGTCAGGCCGAGGGGGCCCGCATTAGGAACTATGCTGCAAGATCGGCACGACAGGGCTCGTAGGAGGGCCTACGACCTGCTCGGTGAGGTGGGCGAGGGTGGGAATTTCGCTTTCCCAGGCATAGTGTTCCGGATGGGGAGGAGGGGCCTGCCAGGCCTGAATGCCTTCCCAAACGGGCCAGGCGGGCTCATCCGGGCTCCAGCTGAAGCCCAGCCTTGTCTCGGCATTGAAGGCATCCCAGTTCTCGTCGGGGGTGTACACGAGGGGGCGCCCGGCAGCGAGAAATTCGTAAAACTTGGTCGGGATTTTCCCTTGGATGAAGGGCTCCAACTGATACAGGCCAAGCCCCGCGGTGCAGCCCTGGATGAGGGTACTGATCTGCGCGTAGGGGACAAAGGTGGCCCCCCCGATCAGGCGGATGCGGCCTGGCTGCCGGCTGTTGGCGATGCGCTCGCGCAGCTCTGCGATAATGGCAGGCTGTGCGCTGTAGCCGGCGATGATCAGGTCGATGTCGGTGTCTTCGGGCAGGGCATTCCAGAAGGCGAGGCTGTCCCAGATGCCCCAGACCGGATCGATCGTCCCGGTATACAGGAGGTAGGGCCGGTCGGGCGCGGCAAAGTGGGTGGTGGGCGCCACACGGTGGTACTTGTTGCGCACCAGAAAGGCTTTTTCGCCCGCCTCCAGGATATCCAAATAGATGGCCTCGGCATAGCTGACGGCTCCCAGGTACTTGAGACTGAATAGCTCCAGCTTGCGGACCCACTTACTCAGACGGGGGCGCAGCCACTCAGGATAGTGAGGGGCATGGGCGAGGGTGAGCGGGTAGTCCTCGTGCATGTCGTAGATCAGGCGCGCCCCGGTGAGTACCCGGAGCACTAGCCCGAGGGGCAGCAATTCGGGACTGTGGAGCACATAGGCCCGCGCGCGGAGCCGCAAGGCCCGGTACAGCAGCCGCAGGGACATTGTCCACCGCAGGAAGCTGAGCCGCTCAAAGTATGGAAGGGGATAGATGGTGACGCCCTCCAGCTTGTAGGGCACGCGGGAGGAGTCATCTTGACCCACCACGGCGACCTGATAGCCCATGCTGGCCTGGGCACAGGCCTGCTTGTAGAATATCCGGGGGTGACGGGCGGGATTGAGTACGGTGAGGTGACAGATGTCGAGGCGACGCGACATAGGCGACAGGACGGTTAAAGCTACACGTTGAAACGGTTAAAATGAGCCAGCTTTATCAGGCGAAGCGCAAAGGCTATGCCAAGTGTCCCCAGGCCAGCCAGGCCGGTAACGAGCGGCCAGGACAGGCCCAGGCGGTCCATGCCCCAAAACAGCCCGGCACTCAGCCCGGCGGTGAGGAGGAGCTTGGCAATTTGCACATAAGGAACGCGGATATCGAGCCGGAATTGTATGTACAGCAGGTAGGCCAGATCCAGGAAGGCATAGCTGAGGACCGTGGTCCAGGCTGAGGCTACCGCGCCATAGCGCGGGATGAAGACCGCATTCAACCCGATGTTGAGGAGGATGCTGATGACGATCATCCGGTTGACGATGCGCTCGTAGCCGGTGGCCGTCAACAGGGTGCTGAAGATGGCAAAGAAGCCGTTGAGGAAGGCTGCTACAAAGAGGGCCTTGAGGCAGGCGGTCATGGTGGCCAGATCCTCAGGGGTGGTTTGCTGGTCAAAGAGAAAGAAAAGTTTTTCGCCATAGAAAAACCCGAACAGGCTGACCAGAATGAGGGGGAGGGCGGTGAGCACCTGCCCAAAATGCAGCAGGCGCTCCTGCTCCCGGATGTCCCGCAGGAAGTAGGCAAAGCGGGCAAAGAAAATGGGCAAGACGGTCCAAAGGTACATGCTGAAGGCATCCAGCCAGCGGTAGGCACCGGCGTAGAGGCCATTTTCGCGGCTGCCAGCCAGCCGCTCCAGCATGACCTGATCTACCTTGTCGTGCAAGGAGTATAAAACGGTCATCAGGGCAAAGGTGAGGCTGTGCCGGACGACCTTGCGGACCAGCGGCAGGTCCAGGTTTGGCCTTACCCAGCCATAGAGACGCATCACCACGCCATAAAAGAGCACGGTCCCCACACCCACCGTGAGCAGCCGGGCGTAGATGAAGCGCTCCACGCTCAGGCCATACACAAAGAGCGCGCCCGTCAGCCCCAGGAGAAACAACCGGTCAAACACCGACAGAAAGCCATCCAGCTTGAAATGCTGCCCGGCCCGCACCGTCCCCCGGAAAAATTCCATCACCTGATTGAAGCCGTGGACCAGGCATAACAACAGCAGGAAATAGAGCTCTTCGTCCCGATAGCCCAGGGCCCAACCGAGCCCTACCATGATAAAGGGGTATACGCCCGCAGCAAAAAGCTTGAAAATGAGTAGGTTGGGAAACCACGTCCGGAACAGCTCCGGCTGATCGGCCAGGGCTTTGGTGGCGTATTGGTTGACGCCCAGATCCGAGAGGGTAATGAACAAAAAGCCGAAGGCGAGCAGGGCGGCATAGGTCCCCCAGGCCTCGTGGCCTACGCTATCCTGTACCTGCATCTCCACCAGCAGCCAGACTGGCTTGATCAGGAGATTCAGCAGGACCACTACACTGATATGGGCGAAGAGGCTTTTGATAGGGGGTTTTGGGAGCAATATAGGCAGGCCTCCCCATATATGGGGCTGGTGGGTTTATCCTTTGTATAAATGAAAATCAGAATGAACGATTCTCCGCATAGCTTCGTTATGAGGCAAAGCCCCCTCAAGTAAGATATCGGGGCTTTTTTCGAAAGAATAGGCAAATACTTTCAGGACCTTTGTGACCCCGGTCGAAGGTCTTCATCTCAATGCAGAATCTTTTTTATCTATCATCCTTACTATGAACATGCAATCTCTTAGTCTGAAAATCTTTGCCCTCGTGGCTTTGTTCAGCGCCATTCTCACCAGCTGTACCCCAGACCCTGAGCCCCCCGTTGATCCTATTGGTCCGGCGATTTCGCTGGAGTTTGGGGGGGTTATTGATACCGCTACGGTACCCATTGACTCATCTTTTGTGGTGCGTGTCAAGGCCGATGCTGGCGATGGGGCGATCACCCGGATTGAAGTACAAGAAAATGGTGCCCTCCTTTCCGATCTTGACCGGATCTTTTTTGATGGCGATCCAGCTGGGGGTAACCCTTCTCCCATTCCTGCCGCCGATTCGGCTGGTTTTACCTGGGACATCACCATTGTCGCATCCTCTACCCCAGACGAGACCAACACCTACACCATTCGTATTGTAGATAGCAACGGGAAGTCTGACGATGTGAGCGTAGAGATCACAACCGTTGATCCTACCACCCCGGTAGAGATCAAGACCGCTTATCTGCTGCTCAATGCCGGTGGTCCGGCTGGTACCGGTGGCCTCGACCTCCACTCCGGCGATGGTACGGGCTCCTTTACTGACAGCACCGACCTGCGGGACATGGGGATCGACATCAATCAGCCTTTGGCGAGTAACTGGATTCAAAAAATCTCCACGGACGGTCTGACAACCGGCGCCGTCCTGAAGGTCCCGGCTGCGGGACTGGATTATGATGCGGTTACCACCCAGGAGCAGGTGATTGCTGCCTACGAGGCCGGAACCACCGTGGTTGGTGCCAGTGACAAGGTTGAGATCGGTGATCTCTTCCTGGTGTACAGCGAAGACCCCGGTAGCGAATTCTCCTACTTCTTGCTGAAGGTGGTGGACATCAACATAACCACCAACAACAACCAGGACTACTATGAGTTTGAGGTGAAGCAATAACCTGCGGCCTCTTAACCGTACCGATAAAGTAACCGGCTCCCGTGTGGGGCCGGTTACTTTTTGGTATATTTCTCCTTCGTCCAAAAACCCGGTCAGGCATGACAGGAACCTCTTTTGACCTCCGGCCGGCCCGGCCTTCCGATCTTCCCGCGCTCAATCATATGCTGCGGATGATCTATGATCGGGACATTGCCGCCGTCAATACCGCCAAAGGGCGGCAGAGCTTTTTTAGCTTTATCCGGCCTCCAGACTTCCTTTCGCGCCTGGAAAACGGCAGCCGCCTGTACCTGCTATGGCAAGACAGCTGGCTGGCTGGTTGTCTGGAACGCAAAGATGGCCACATCCTGCTGCTGTTTATCCACCCGCAGTACCGCCGGCAGGGGCTGGCCCGCCGCCTGATCCAGGCGGCTCTTGCCGATCTGCGGTCCGCGGGCCTGCCCGCCACCCTCACCCTCAATGCCTCGCCCAATGCCTACGCGGCCTACGCTCGCCTGGGCTTCCGGCCCATCGGGACGGAGTTTGAGCGGGCCGGGATCCGGGCACGGCCCCTGCGGCTTGATGCCCGGCTTGGCTGGTCCTGACCCAAAGGTTATTTTTGGCTTTTGCAAACCCCGGCCGCCCGGCCGGGTTGTAGAGAAGACGTATAGCCCAAAACATATATCACCTTGCGCTACCGTAGTCTTGCCGCCTGTGTTCAGGATCTGGAAAAACACGGACATCTGATCCGGATTCCCCAGGAAATCGATCCCCATCTGGAAATGGCCGAAATCCAGCGCCGCGTTTACGCGGCCGGGGGGCCGGCGATTTTGTTTGAACGGGTCAAGGGGAGCCCCTTCCCCGCCGTGGGCAACCTCTTTGGTACCCTGGAACGGAGCCATTTCATCTTTCGCTCCACCCTGGCCCAGGTCAAGAAGATCGTGCAGCTCAAGGCCGACCCAACCGCTCTGCTGAAGGGGCCGCACCGCTTCCTGGGCACCCCCTTTCACGCCATCCACGCCCTGCCGCGCAGGGCCTGGCTGCGGGCGCCCATCCTCCACGGTCGTACGACCCTGGATCAACTGCCGCAGCTCAAGTCCTGGCCCATGGACGGCGGCCCCTACGTGACCTTGCCGCAGGTCTTCACCCAGGATCCCGACAAGCCTGGAGCCATGAAGTCCAACCTGGGCATGTATCGCATTCAGCTGGCGGGCAACGACTATGTGCCCAATCGGGAGATCGGCCTGCATTACCAGATCCACCGAGGGATCGGGGTGCACCACAGCCGCGCCCGGGCGCGGGGGGAGCGGCTGCCGGTGAGCATCTTTGTCGGCGGACCGCCGGCCCATACCTTCGCAGCGGTCATGCCGCTGCCTGAAGGCTTATCGGAGCTCATGTTTGCGGGCCTGTTTGCCGGGCGCAATTTTCGCTATACCATCCACGAAGGCCACTTCCTTTCGGCCGATGCCGACTTTGTCATTGCCGGTAGCATCGACCCCACCCAGACCAAGCCCGAGGGACCTTTTGGCGACCACCTGGGCTACTACAGCCTTACCCATGAATTTCCCGTCATGCAGGTCGATGCCGTCTATCACCGTAAGGACGCCATCTGGCCCTTCACGGTGGTGGGGCGGCCGCCCCAGGAGGATACCAGTTTTGGGGCGCTGATCCATGAGGTCACGGCCGACATGGTGCCGGTTTCGGTGCCGGGCCTCCACGCCATGCATGCCGTGGATGCGGCGGGCGTGCACCCGCTGCTGCTTGCCATCGGCAATGAGCGCTACGTGCCTTACGGCAAGCGCTACCCCCAGGAACTGCTTACCGTCGCCAATGCCGTGTTGGGCTTTGGTCAGGCCTCTCTGGCCAAGTATCTGCTCATCGTCGCGCATCAGGATGCGCCGGGGCTGGACATTCATGACATCTCCGCCTTCCTCCAGCACCTGCTGGAGCGGATTGATTTGCGACGGGATCTGCATTTCCAGACCCGCACCACCATGGATACGCTGGACTACTCCGGGACGGGCCTCAACCAGGGTTCCAAGGTCGTCATCGCGGCCGCCGGCGAGCCCATCCGCAGCCTGGCCAAAGAGGTGCCGGGCGACCTCGCCCTACCGGCGGGCTTTGGCACGCCCCGGGTGGCCTTGCCAGGCGTAATGACGGTGCAAGGGCCAGCCTATACAGAGGCCACGAGCGGCGAGACCCAGGCCGAGGCTCTGGCCCAGGCCCTGACGCCCCAGGCCGAAGGTCTGACGGGCTTCCCCTGGATCGTCCTGGTCGATGACAGCGACTTTGCCGCCCGCACCCTCAACAACTTTCTCTGGGTTACCTTCACCCGCTCCAATCCTTCCCATGACCTATATGGGGCGGGGGCCTTCACCGACCACAAGCACTGGGGCTGTACGGGGCCGCTGGTCATTGACGCCCGCATCAAGCCCCACCACGCGCCTCCGCTGGTGGAAGACCCGGCCACCACCCGCCGGGTGGATGCGCTTGCCGCCCAGGGGGGGCCTTTGGCTGGCATTATCTAACTGCGGCTGATCCGGATTTGATAAGCCTGGAGCAAGCCGGGCAAAGCTTCGAGAGAGAAGGTCGCCCCTTTGATCCGGTTTTGGGCCGGGTCCAGGGCCAGATTTTCCACCCCCCCAGATGGGCTTTTTCCAGATTGGTTTGGTCAAAAATGGCCCCCTCAAGGTCACAGCCCTACAGAGAGGCCTGGCCCAGGTTGGTGCTGCTGAAGTCGGCCCCGATGAGCTGGCTGTCTTCGCAGCGCAGCTTGCGCAGGTCCATGCCGGCAAAGGAGGCGTAATCCAACCGGCAGCGGGTGAATTGGACCTGAAAGAGGAAGGGAGGACAAGAGTCGAAAGGCAGGCCGATCAGTTTGCAATCCTCGAAATGCACATCCCGGAGGCTGGTCCCGGTGACATAGGCTTGGGTAAAATCGCATTGGGCGAAGTGGGCATCGACGAACACGCATTCGTCCAGGTCGGCCCCCACAAATTGGCAGCGGGAAAAGTGGCAGGCTTCATAGGTGCCGGGCTCCAGTGGAGCCGCCGCGAAGTCGCGGTCTTCGAAATGGATATCGCACGGATAGGAGGTAGACATAGAGATTGGATAGGGGTTGACACCGAAGCCCTCCGGCACCATATTTGATAAATACGCCCGAATCGCTAATTTACCGATTACATGAACTTTTCCGCGATAGCATGAAATAAACCGGCTTCGCTTCTCGCTTCTCGGCTCTCACCTCTATTCCCCCTATGCCGGAAGGCAAACCCGTCATATTCCTGGCTTTTGCCAATGATCAGCAGGACCAGGCCCGCTACCTGCGGGGCCTGGCGGCGGAGTTGCGTGGCATTCGCAATGCACTGGGGCCGGCCCGGCAGGCCCAGGCGGTGGAGATCGTCGAGCGGGCCAATGCGACCGTAGGCGACATCATCGATGTCTTTCAGGACCCGGCCTACAGCGGCCGGATCCGGGTGTTTCACTATGGAGGCCATGCCGACAGCTACCGCCTCCTGCTGGAGGCGGAGGATGGCAGCGGACAGGTCGCCCATGCCGAGGGCCTGAATCAGTTTCTGGCCGGGCAACCCGGCCTGGAGGTGGTCTTTCTCAATGGCTGCTCCACCCAGGATCAGGCCATGGAC
>RFHL01001370.1 GCA_003696875.1 Bacteroidota bacterium
CTACTCCAACGGCACCTCGGTGGCCAGCCCGCTCATCGCCGGTCTCGTCGCCTGCCTGAGGCAGGCGCATCCGGATCGCACCAATATGGAGATTATCCAGGCGGTGCGCCTCAGCGCCGATCAGGCTGGCCTCCCGGATACCGCCTATGGCTACGGCATCCCACATGCGGGTAAGGCCGATTCACTGCTGAAAAACGTCCAGGACCTGGGGAGTGTGGTCATCCAAATGACCGAGAAGCCGCAGCGGGGTCCCGTGCGGCCTAAGCCGCAGGTGGTCATCGAGCCGGTGGAGCCTAAAATGCCGGCTTTCACTCCTTCCCCCAAAACCACCGTCCGGCTGGAGAAAAAGTATCTGGTGGTGGAGGCTGAACCCAACGCCAAACTTGCTGCCCTGCATCTGATGCGAGGCGAGCAAGAAGTGTTTCTCAATCCAGACGATATTGAACGCAGCAGCATGCGCGTATCCTATCGTTCCCGCTATCTGTTGCCCGGCGAGTACTACCTCAAGGTGGAAACCGAAAACTATACAGAGTATATCCCGGTAGAAATTCCCTGATCTTCCAACGATTGGGAGGCATTTCCCTCTTTGGTATAGTTCGTTGGAAATTCCTACTCCTCCTTTTGTTCCAGATTTGTTGCCCCTATGCTAAACGACTTTCTGCGAGGTCTTCGCTCCTACAGCCAAGCGTTGGATATCATGTCTCGCTACCGGCTATGGTCCTATATGCTGATTCCCAGTCTCATCAGCCTGGTGCTGGGGGCAGTAGCCATTGGCCTGGCGATCGGCTATGCCGACGACCTTGGCAGTCTCATTACAGGCTATTACCCCTGGGAATTTGGCCGTGGCGTCGTGGAGGCCGCAGCGGCGGTGGTGTCGGGTCTCTTGATGGTAGTCGTGTTTCTGCTGCTCTTTAAATACATCGTCATGGTGATCGTGGCTCCCTTTATGGGGATGCTGTCAGAGCAGATTGAAAGCAAGATGACTGGTAGCCCCGCGCCGGCGTTTCAACTCGGCCAGATGCTGGCCGATGTGTGGCGAGGCTTGCGCGTGGCTCTGCGTAACCTGTTCCGGGAGATTGGACTCACCCTGGTAATCACCTTGCTGGGTTTTGTCATCCCCGTCGTAGGCAACCTTATCTCTGCCGCCCTGATTTTTGTGGTGCAGGCCTATTTTGCCGGCTTTGGGAACATGGATTACACCTTGGAACGCAAGCGCTATGGCCTGCAGGACAGCGTAGCCTTTGTCCGGCAGCACCGCTGGCTGGCCATTGGAAATGGCAGTCTCTTTGTCCTGATGCTGCTGGTGCCTATCCTGGGTGTGCTGGTCGCCCCGGCTCTGGGCACGGCCTCGGCCACCCTGCTCTCGCTGGAGCGTATGAAGCAGAGCAGCACCTGATGGGCCGGCGTATCCGAACTACCTCACATCCAAAAGCCCTCCCACGCATCCGCGGGAGGGCTTTTGGATAAATCAGGAAGCCAGGAGGCTGGATTGTCTAGTCCTGGAGGATCGAATGCTCTTTCCGGACTTTCTCTTGAATGGTCTGCAGGGCATGGATCACCGTCTCGGGACGGGGCGGACAGCCGGGGATGTACACATCCACCGGCAGGAAGTTGTCTACTCCCTGGACAACGCCATACACCCGGTGCATGCCACCTGAGGAGGCGCAGGCACCCATGGCGATACACCACTTGGGATCAGGCATTTGATCCCAGATCCGCTTGATGGCGTGAGACATTTTATAGGAGCACCAGCCAGCGACGATCATCAGGTCGGCCTGACGAGGCGAAAAGCGAAACACCTCGCTCCCAAAGCGGGAGACATCATATTTGGGGCCAGCAAAGGCCATCATCTCAATGGCACAGCAGGCCAGTCCCATAGGCATGGGCCACATGGCATTGGTACGGGCCCAGTTGGTAATAAAATCTACGCTTGACAATAGATATCCTTGCTTGGCCAGTGCTTTCTCAATTCCCATAGTAGGTTGGCTTTGTTGATTGCTTGTAAGATGACAACCCCCGTGAAGGAGAAATAGTTGGCATCAGGCCCACTTGAGGCCGCCTTTTTTATACACGTAGATGTACCCAACAAAAAGAATCAGGACGAATACGAGCATTTCCAGGAAAGGAAAGATCCCAAATTCCTGGATGAGCTGCTTATACTGCACGGCCCAGGGATACATAAAGACCACCTCAATGTCGAAGAGGATGAAGAGCATGGCCACGAGGTAGAACTTGACCGAGAAACGTTCGTGAGCAGAGCCCACGGGGTCCATGCCGCTCTCATAGGCTGATGCCTTTAATTTGTTGGGCCGGGAAGGCCCCACGAGCCAGGATAGATTGGTCAGCAGCAGACCGAGAAAGATCGCGATACTGATCAGAATGAGGATCGGGACGTAGGATTGGATCCCGGAGTACAGAAGAAAAGGCGCAGTCATAAGGGCTGTCGTTGAATGCAGGCTAAATATATCTACATTTTAGGGAAACTCCCAAGAATAAAAAAGGGGAGGCCATGATCGGCCTCCCCTATACATGAGGTAAAATGGGATGTGTCCGTTAATTCAACGAAACATTGCGGGACTTTTCCAGCTCGCGGATCATACGCGCGAGTTTACGATTCTTGCGCTCATCGAGATTACGAACCCCGATGCGCTCGGCTTCATGGATCATGTCCAAGCGATCACCAATCTCGCGAAAGGTCAATAGCCCGTCGCCTCCGGAGGTCTTTTGGCGGACAATTTCACGGTTCAGGAAACGCTTGGTCGCTTGGACCTTTGCGTGCAACTCTTGTGCAGTCATACAGCTTTTACTTACGTGAAGGATATACTAAACCTAAATTTCCTGTAAAGATACTTAATGTTTAGGTAACATCCAAGCGGTGTTGGGCTTGGATTTGTTGATTTTGAAAAAATATGGGCCAGTTTTTCCGAAATCGTTTACGTACGAGCCCCCGGAATAAGGGGTTTTTGATACTTTTTTAACGTTCGTGGCGCTGTATCGGGTGTCCCGCTGCTTAGACTGGGAATTTCATGGGATAGGTGGTATCTATCTGCCCTTTCGAAATCTTGTTAAGTCGAGACTTAAGCATCCGACGGCGCAGTTGGGAAATATGGTCAGTGAAAAGGATTCCCTCCAGGTGATCGTACTCGTGCTGTATGATCCGGGCCCGCAGGCCGGAGAAGGATTCGGTATGGGTCTCGAACTGCTCGTCCTGATAGGTGATGACAATGTCGCCGGGACGGCGCACATCCTCCCGGATGTCCGGGATGCTGAGGCAGCCTTCTTCGAAAGGCCAGACCTCCCCGGCTTCAGAGCCCATTTTGGGGTTGATAAAGACTTTTTTGAATCCTTCCAAGCTGCTGCCATCGAGGTCTTCCATGGGGGAGCCATCCACCACAAAAAGGCGAATGGGAATATTCACCTGCGGGGCTGCGAGGCCTACGCCTTGTGCTTGGTACATGGTTTCATACATGTTTTCGATCAGCGCTTTCAGATTGGGATAATCCGGGCCGATCTCGGCATTTTGGCGACGAAGGCTAGGGTGCCCGTAACTAACGATGGGTAGAATCATAACAGATATTGTGCATTCCTGGTAGGGCTCCGGAAGTACTTATTCCGGTGCCCTGTTCGACATCGTAAACCTAAACCAAGGGAGGGGGATTTTGTTCCTGTAAAAAATCCTGCAAAATGAGGGTTGCACTGACAGCGTTGATCAGCTGCTTATCGCGGCGGCGTTTTTTGGATACCCCACCCGCGATCATGGCTTCCATGGCCCGCCGGGAAGAAAACCGCTCGTCCTGGAGATGAAGGGTCAGATCCGGAAAAAGCGCCCGAACCTGATCGGCAAAAACCCGCACCGCCGCAGTCGCGTCGGTATCCCTGCCATCGGGCCGGGTCGGGAACCCCAGCACAATGGCCTCTATGGCCTCCCGGCGCACCAAGTCTTGCAGATAGGCCTCCAGCCGGGGGGTATCCACCGTATCGAGTGCCGTGGCAATCATCTGTAAGGGATCGGTCCAGGCCAGGCCGGTCCGTTTGAGGCCGTAATCAATGCCGAGGATGCGTGCCATAGAGCGGCGATATTCGTCCAGCTTTGGGAGAAAGGGTCATATCAAAAAGAGGCCCCCGGCCAGGAGGGCCGCCAGCAGGCTCGCCACAAAGTTAACAGAATCATTGGTCATAAGCTGCCTGCGCTGCAGGGTCGCACCCAGCACGGAATCCAGCCAGTTGCCGGCGAGGCCGGCCAGGATGATCCACAGCCAGGTAAGCTGCCAACTGGTCACGGCAGCATAAGCAGTAGACATCAGGACTGCGCCCGCAGCACCTAGGGCCGTGCCGGCAGTGCTTACGATGCCATCCTCGCCCCGGGGACCGGGGCGCCAGCTGAGCACGTGCCGGTAGTCCCGGCCGTAGAGGTTGCCCAGCTCCGAGGCCAGCGTATCGGCGGTGGCCGCCGCCAGGCTGCCCGCCAGCATGGTGAGCAGCAGGGGCGCCCAGGCAGGAAACAGCCAGGCCAGGAAACCGCATAGGCCGGCAACGCCGGCATTGCTAAAGGCGTGACGCACCGACCGTCGCCCTCGATTACCTTGGGCCAGACCCAGGGCCTCTTTTTGCCGGCGCCCCCAGACCGAGGCCGCTGTCCCCAGGACAAAGAAGATCAATAGCAGCCCGAGGGAAGGGAAGCCTCCCCCCAGGAAGATGCCCAGCGCCAGCAGGCCGCCCATCAGACTGCCTGGACCGTCGATTTTGCCCGAAATCCAGGCCAGCACCATAAAGGTCCCGATCCAGAACAGGCCCGCCCAAAGGTTGGGCGGCATGAAGAGGTGGCCATCCTGCCCGATGGCATACGCCAGCCAGGTGGTGAGACCCGCCACAAGCGGCACCGAGAGGTTGTCGTCGATCAGTCCCGGCAGGCTCTCCACCAACATGCCCGCCGCGAGGCCGGTGGCGACCAGCCCCAACCAGGTTTGGGCACCCAGGCCCAGCCGGCTCCCGGCGGGTAACAGCCACAACAGACCCAGGGTGAGAAGGGTACCGCCGGCCCAGCCAGCGACCAGACCGATCCAGGTCTTGGGACCCCTACCCCAGGGGAGGAGAGGACCACGCCAGCGCCGCCCGGCCAGGCTGGCCAGCGCATCGCCAAAGGCCATAGCCCCCCAGCCTACCGCCAAAAAGACCTGGTGGGAATAGGTGAGCAGGGCCAGCAGCGTCACACTGGCAGGGTACAGGATGAGGCCCAGCGGACTGCCCAGTTGCCGCTCCTCGGGCTTCTCCAGCCGACCTCGGCTCAGACGCGGGAGAAAAAACAGATTGAAAGTCAGGGCGGCAGCTCCGCACAGCACCACCAGCCAGGGCGGGAAGCGCCCGATGGCCAGGGCAAAAATCACCATGCTCACATGGATGATCTTGCGCGGGTCGCGTATGGTCAAGGCTGGCACCTAGGCAAAAAGGTCGGTACGGCTGACCTGGGCCAGCTCCTGGAAAAATGCCGCAATCCGCCCGGCGCAGGCGTCCAGGTAAGCCGCGCCCTTGGCGGCGGTGGCGCGGGCGGGATTGCCTACCCCCGTATCGGCGCTCACCTGCGTCCAGGGGCGCTGGATCGTGACCCAGCCCTCCCGCACTGCTTGCAGGCGGCAGGCCTTGGCGGCACCGTCACCAGCCTCGGCCAGGGGGCGCACCAGCTCCGGTGCGATATGCTGCATGGCACTGGTCTCCATTTCGCCGGCGTGGTCGCCGGGCTCGTCAAAGTAAGCATTCCAATCCGCCGCCTCATACCAGTTGAGGGCACAGACCAAGACCTCCGGGAAGTGGAAGGACAACTCACGGATCATGACTTTGAAGTGGTTGCCGCCGTGGCCGTTGAGGATGACAAACTTGTCGATGCCCGCCCGCTGCACCACATCGACCAGGTCTTTGAGGATGGCGAGTTGGGTGCTGGGATTCAGGTTCATACACAGCGGAATGTCAAGCTGTCCGGTGTTGATCCCAAAGGGGACATTGGGCAGGACGACCACCCGGCTACCCGCTTCCCAGACGAGGCGGGCCGCCTCGGCGACGACATACTCATTCTGTATGTTGTCGGTGGCGTAGGGGAGGTGGTAGTTGTGGGCTTCGGTGGCCCCCCAGGGGAGCACGGCTACCTCAAAGGCGGTGTCTTTGACGGCTTGCCAGTTTGTCTCGGCGAGGATGTATGGGCGCATAAGGGAGGAGGCTGGGAGAAAATATAACAAAGTGCTTGCCGCCTGGGTAGGCATATTTCTCCCAAAGATAAGCAATTTACCTATCCCCGGCAGGTCCGTCCGCGGGACAATCCGCCAGGAAGACTTGCTGCACCTCTTCTGCCTGCCCCAGCATCTGGTAGAAATCGTCGATATACTGGATGGGCTCCCGCGTCCAGCTCCCGCCGGCATGAGGAAAGCGTTTGTACAGCTTTCGGATGGGCTCCTGCGCGATTTCAAAGCGGTCTATGACCGCCTGCAGCGTAGCGGGACTAGGGCAGGGCTTTCGAAAAACCCGCCACTGAAAGCTGTCGCCCAGATGGGTGTAGGGTGGATCCACGGCTTTGCACCAGTCAAAGTCGTAAGGCACCGCAATGATCCGGTTTTCCGCCGGGAGATGAATCAGCTCCAGATTTTTGCGGAGGTAAATGTCCCAGTCGGTATTGCCGACCATATATTGAAACATGCGCATGAGCAGGCACTGCTCGGTGGCGATGCTGTCGGGTCGGATATGGACCTCATCGGGCAGGCGTTTGCCGCCCAGCCGGTGGGCGAGGGTACGGTCATCCTCAATAAAAAAGGCGTATTGGGTGAATGGCGCTTGGTCTCCCTGGGTGCCTTCAAAGGTGACTTTGGCCAGCCGGACCCTGAAGCTCTCAGGGGTGAGGCATTGATAGGCCCGGTAAACGAGGTACTCTCTCAACACATATTCTTCATCCTGGCAGGCCGTGACCAGCTTGAGGGTCTTGTGCGCCGCAAAGGGGGTACCTTCCCGATCTTCCCGTTTCAGGCGGATTTTAATCGGAGGGAGCTCACAGTTGCGGGGGTCCCGGCGAAAGTGACCCTGCACCCGCACCCGGGCGGGTAGGCGGAAAGATGCCCCGCGGTCCTTGACATAGAGCAAGGCCATATGGTAGCTGGCCGAGTCGGAGCGATCGGCGAGAAAGTGGCCGAGGTCCACCCGCAGGCGGACCTTGAGCAGGTCATCGGAATCAAAAAGCTCAGGAGCGAGGGACTGCCCCCAGCCAGGAAGGCAAAAAAGGGAGAGAGCGAGTAGGAACCACGAGCGCATATTTAATCGAAATCGACGGTGAGTCTGAAGCGAAGGACCCGACCATTGCCGGCATCCGCTACATATACGATTTCGTTGAGGTAAGCGACCCCTTGAGGATTGCGAAATTGCGTCAGGCCCGAACCCGTACCGCCAAAGGACACCTTGATGGCTTTGGTGGAAGCGGAGCCCGCCGGGGGGTTGGCCCCTTCATACCCTAGCGCATTGAACTGATACAGCGAGTCCCGGGCGGCATCCACCACAAAGATGTAGTTGGTGCCATCGCCGCTGAAGGTGACATCCGCTGGCCGCGTAAAGCGGCCGGGCTGGTACAGAAAGCCATCGGCCTTGCTGGTATCCCCTACCGGGTAGTTTTCCACCTCATAGCTGGCGCCATTGGGGGTCTCCACCCGGCGGATCAGTTGGACCTTGAGGAGGTAGTCTTCCTGTACCGAACAGAAGAAAAAGTCTCCCCGCGGATTGACCGCCGGGCTCTGCGGCGGTTGGGCCAGGCTGCTGATGCTGGCGGGTTGCCGCACATAGTCCCGAAAAAGGCCCAGGTTGGTATTGACGGCGACCGGCGAGATGTAGACATCGTCGGCCGAAAAAAGCAGCACGGCGTCGTCTGGCCCCCCAAACTGGTTGGGATTGTCCGAAGGCCCGGTGCGGGCGAGGTAGTAGCGGTTATCGGCCAGCGGCGCAATACCGGTAAAGCGGACGGCTTCTTCGGCCGCGGTGGGGGTACCGGCCTTGAAGTAGTAGGGATGGGTCAGCAGGCGGGTTACCTGCGCCTGCTCCAGCCCATAGGTGCCAGGCTGTTTGAGATTGATCCGGTAGAGTGCCGGCAGGGTGAAGCTGTTGTTGCCGATGACGGTATCGCGGGTGCCGGCCGCGAGCAGGTCGAGGCGGCGGTCCTGAGCGAGGGCCGTAAGGCCCGGTATCGAAAAGCGGCCCAGCTCATTGCCAGCCTGGTCAAAGGAGATGATTTCCTCCGTACCGGCATCGGCTACGTAGATCAATTCGTCCCAGCCCGCCACCACGTCGACGGGCTCCACCAAGCCGTCCCAGGTCGGCTGGATCGGGACATAGGCCACCGGCCGGACCGAGTAGTCCGGGATGTCGAGAAAGTCGGTATCGGTACGCCGCCCAAAGAAGCCTTCACAGGCGGTGAGCAGCAGGAGGGGGAGGAGAAACCAGAGAGGGGGGCGTTTCATGGGAAAGCAATTATCGGGAATCAGGCGCATCTTCATAGGCTGAGCCAATGTCGCACAGGTGGCGGAGGAGAATGCCAAACAGGTCATGCAGATCGTGCAGGCGACGGGGGTCCTTGATGACGCCTTTGACCTGAAAGCGGAGTTCGCTCATCCCTTCCCGCCAGGTATCCAGCATCCAGCCCGGATCCGGATTATTCTCCAGAAAAATCTCGGGTTGCCAGTGGATGATGCGGCGCAGGTCGGGATGGGCAAATAGCTGCTTGAGCTTGCGGGTATCATTGCCCTGAATGATAAAGTCGTCGTCAAAGTCGGGATAGCCGACGACCACATCCTGCATCCCGGCCAGCTTGCGGAGATTGCTGCCGAATTGCCGCCGGTAAATCCGGAAAGTAAAGCTGTCACGATTGACATACAGGGCCCGGATACGGGTATAGACGGGGCGTTTGGGACGCCGGAACGTGTCGATCATGATGGGCCACTGGCCCTGGCGTAGATGGATAGCATCTCGCTTGCCGCCTTTTCCCGGTACGTATTGCCCCCCCACTTCGGCACTGAAGGCCTGCCAGATATCTCGTTTACGGGGGCCAAAAAGAGCCATGAGCGAACAGGGTTAGCGGTCTTCGACCTGGGTGCGGAAGGTAAGTCCCACCCGGTGGACCACCCCCAGGAAGGGCATGGGATCCACGGCATAGTCCAGGATGAGTGGGTAGCGGCCCATGCGCATACGCAGGCCGAGGCCTGCGGTGGGGTAAGGCTGGTCCTGCACATTGAGCTTATAGCCTGCCCGCAGGAACAGCAGGTCCCGGTACCCATACTCCACGCCGATCCGGATGTTCTCGGCATTGTCGTTGGGGTGATTGAGCTGGAGATAGGTAGTCAGTGCCTGGCTGCCGTCGGCGCTGCGCCAGGGGACCATCGATATCCCAAGCTTGAAGACCGTCGGGGCCGGATAGGCCTCCAGGGAGAGCGGTTTGTTGTTGAAGGTGGTGTCCAGCGCCGTATTGCCCTGCAAGGTCGAGTTAGGCCCAAAACTCTGTACCATCACCGCAAAGCGCAGGTCCTTGAAGTCGGTGCGGTACAGAAAGCCGAGGTCTACGACCGCGGTATTTGCCTGGAAATCAGCCAGTCGCTCGTGTACGTAGCGCAGGGTGGCTCCCCAGCTAAACTGGTCGGTGAGCTGCTTGCTGTAGGTGAGCCCGGCGGTGAGGTAGTAGGCGTAAAAAATCTCGCCGGTTCCCTCCGGCTGGAAGGTGGTCCGCACTGGCATGGGGCCGGAATTGAGCCCCCCCAGCGAAAGCCCCAGGGTGCCAAAGTTGCCTCCGTAGCTGCTGCTCAGATAGGCATAATTGATGTCTGCCACCCAAAAGGTGTTGGTGGCCGCCAGCGAAAAACCCTTGACTTCGCTCAGGGCAGCCGGATTGGTGTAGGTGGCGTAGGGGTCGCCCGAGAGACATACGTTGGCGCCTCCGAGGGCGCCGGCCCGGGGACTTACCTCCATCTTGAGGA
>RFHL01001371.1 GCA_003696875.1 Bacteroidota bacterium
CCCCCTGGGCGCCCACCGCCACCGACAGCCTGGCCCGCCGCCGGCAGATTTACCAAAAATTCATTAAGGACTTTCTCCGCTCCGGACAGGCCCTGGACGACAATCTGGGGCGTCTGCTGGATTACCTTGACGCTGAGGGTCTCAGCCGTGAGACCATCGTCATCTACACCGCAGATCAGGGCTATTTTCTGGGCGAACACGGGCATTTTGATAAGCGGATGATGTACGAAGAAGCCATCCGGATGCCCTTTGTCATGCGCTACCCGGCGGAGATCCCCGCCGGCCAAAGGCTGGACTCGCTCATCCTGCATCTGGATTTTGCCCCCACCCTGCTGGACTTTGCCGGAGGGACCCCGCTGCCGGCGATGCAAGGGCAAAGCTTTCGTCCGTTGTTGCAGGGCGAGGCCCAACCGGCCTGGCGGCAGGATTTTTACTATCGCTACTGGGCCCATCAGGCCCATCGCCCGGCCCACCTGGGCATTCGTACCCGGGACGAAAAACTCATTTTCTTCTACGGCGACGACCTGGGGCGTCTCGGGGCCGATCCCGCGCCGGTTCCGGCGCGCTGGGCCTACTATGACCTGCGGAGTGATCCGCAGGAGACCCGCAACCGCTACGCCGATCCGGCGGCCCAGGCATCGATCGCGCGCCTCAAGGCGCGCTTGCTGGAGCTCCGCCGGGAGACTGGTGACTTGGATGGGGGCCATGCCCGCATGGACAGCCTGATGCGTGTGGCCTGGTAAATGTGTGAAAATGAGTCATATGAAACTGCGTTTGTCCTCCCTTATCCTTATCCTTCTCCTGCTGGCCTGCCAGGCCCCAGCCCCATCGGTGCAGGTGATGCCCCATGACGCGCACCTACGCTACACCGGCCGCTTTGACACCGCTGATCCAACCTCCTATGCCTTTGCCTGGACCGGCAGTCGGGTGGAGGGCGTGTTTTCTGGCGATAGCCTGAGCCTGTACCTAAAACAGGAGGTGGGCAAGCCCGGGCCTCAGGGCGAAACCCGTACGGCGATGTTTCGGCTGACCCTGGATGAGCAGGACACGGTTTTTGCGGCTTTGCCGGGGCGGCAGGCCTACCGGTTGCCCGTGCAGGGGCCGGGACCGCACCGCTTTCGTCTGCTGCGGCTCACCGAGGCCGAGACCGGCCTAACCCATTTTCAGGGACTTTCTTTGGCTCCCGGAGGAAGCTTGCTGCCTTTGCCACAGCAGGCGAAGCGGCGCATCGTTTTTTTCGGCAACTCCATCACCTGCGGCTATGGCAATCTCGGCGCAG
>RFHL01001372.1 GCA_003696875.1 Bacteroidota bacterium
AAACTTCCCGGCTTGCCGGGACCATGATCTGCGAAAAAATCTGCGACCGCATACCCATCATTTTTAACTTGACAGAGCACTAGTTGCTGTAGTTTTTCCTTCATTCGCCCGACGCCAATCTTTCGGGCAATCTCCTGGTAGCAGGGCACACAGGAGCGCCGAAAAGCTTCGGCGAAAGACAGGTCGGTTTCCCAGATGTCCATCGCCCTTGGCGTCCCGTCCCAGGGGATCACGGTGGTATCTGCCGCCATTACGCCGGTTTCCAGCGCGATTATGGAGTGCGGGATCTTTGTAGGTCGAGGCGGGCAAGTCGCCGACAAGGGCGGCGGCGGTGTCGTTGGTCCAGCGGTGGGTGCCGTCGAAGAGTAGCAGAACCCCGGTCAGATGGGCCTCATCCAGAAGACCCTGAAAGGCAGGTACTTCGGTGGTCGTCTCTGTGGGCGGGGGTAGGGGAGGGGTACAGCCGAGTACGCCAATGAGCAAACCCAGGCAAACGCCCGCAAAGAGGGGATTCATCCTGCGGTTGGACGCCATATCATTTTGCAATGCATGAGCCCGGCTTCCTCAAATGGCTCTCCTTCGACCTCAAACCCAAATTTCTCATAAAAAGGCAGGTTGTGTACCTGGGCGTGAATGAAGATCTCTCCTTTTTTGGGGACATCATTCAGGATCTGCTCCACCAGGGCCCCTCCGATCCCTTTGCCACGAAACGCCTGCAGGACGGCAAAGCGCTCCAGGCGGATCTTGCCGGACCCCGGCAGACTGCGCCAGCGGGCCGTTCCGGCCGGTTCGCCCTCGTACCAGGCCAGATAATGATGGGCCAGATGGTCAAAACCATCGTAGTCCTCTTCGTCATCTACCTCGACTTCCTCCACAAATACCTCGGCCCGGATTCGGAACACATGATCATACAGGTAGTCTGAATCTGCCCGTTCGACCCTGATGGGAGAAGGTTGAGAAGAACCATCCATTTTTGCCATACGATGCACGAAACCTTACGTGGGAGAGCCGTAAAGGAAACCAGAAAAAGGAAAACTTCCTATGGCCTCAAGGGCTTTTGGCAGATATTTCTTTATTATTGCATCCCGAAAACACATCACCCCCCTTCAGGAAAGTAGCTAATATGGGTAAAAATTTGTTGATCGTGGAGTCCCCGGCCAAGGCCAAAACCATTGAACGGTACCTGGGCAAAGACTTTACGGTAAAGGCCAGCTACGGCCACGTAAGAGACCTTCCGAAAGGCGATAACGCAGTAGATATTGATAATGGCTTTGAGCCTCGTTATGAGGTTCTGCCCGATAAAAAGGCCGTGATTAAGGAGCTGAAAGCGCTGGTTAAGGATCACGAGACGGTTTGGCTCGCCACGGATGAAGACCGCGAAGGGGAAGCCATTTCCTGGCACCTCGCCCATGCGCTGGGGTTGGACATCCAGACTACCCGGCGCATTGTCTTCAACGAGATTACCAAGACCGCCATCACCAAAGCGATTCAGCAGCCCCGGACCATTGACCAGAATCTGGTCAATGCCCAGCAGGCCCGCCGCATTTTGGACCGCATCGTTGGTTTCCGGCTATCCCCTATTCTTTGGAAGAAGGTTCGGACCGGCCTCTCGGCCGGCCGGGTACAGTCCGTGGCGGTGCGTCTGCTCGTCGAGCGCGAGCGGGAGATTATGGCTTTTGAGCCCGTTTCCTCCTTCAAGGTTACGGCCGAGTTTGTGCTGGCCGACGGCACCCTGCTCAAGGCCGAACTCGCCCGGCGCTTGCCGACGGTGGAGGATGCCCGCGAGTTTCTCGAGTCCTGCCTCGGGGCGAGCTATACCATCTCCAACCTGGAGACCAAGCCCGCCAAAAAGAGCCCTTCGGCCCCTTTTACCACCTCTACCCTGCAGCAGGAGGCCAGCCGTAAGCTGAGCTTTTCGGTAGCTCAGACCATGCGAGTGGCGCAGAGCCT
The DNA here is from genome assembly GCA_003696875.1 of Bacteroidota bacterium. Taxonomy (GTDB): domain Bacteria; phylum Bacteroidota; class Bacteroidia; order J057; family J057; genus RFHL01. The sequence goes on from RFHL01001372.1 coordinate 1,951, forward strand.
CTATGAGGCCGGTAAGATCACCTATATGCGTACCGACGGGGTCAATCTGGCCCAGCAGGCGCTGGACCAGTCCCAGGATGTGATCGGGCAGCTTTATGGCCCTGAGTATGGCCAGATTCGTCACTATAAATCCCGCAATACCAACGCGCAGGAGGCCCACGAGGCCATTCGGCCCACGGACCTCTCGGTGCAGCAGGTGACCAATATGGGCCGCAATGAGGCGCGCCTCTACGAACTCATCTGGAAGCGGACCATCGCTTCCCAGATGGCCGACGCCCAGCTCGAAAAAACCACGGTTGATATCAGCGTATCGACCAATGATGCCATCTTCAAGGCCCGCGGCGAGGTGATCAAGTTTGAGGGTTTCCTCAAAGTATACATGGAGTCGACGGATGATGAGGGGGATGAAGAAGGGGATAGCGGCATGCTACCCCCGCTCAAGGTGGGCGAAGTGCTTGGGCTCAGGGAAATGGAAGCGCTGGAGCGCTTCTCCCGGCCTGCTCCTCGCTACACCGAGGCCAGCCTCGTCAAGAAGCTGGAGGAGTTGGGCATTGGGCGTCCTTCTACCTATGCTCCGACCATCTCCACCATCCAGAAGCGTGGCTACGTGGTCAAGGAGAGCCGCGATGGAGAGCCCCGCGACCTACAGTTGCTGGTGCTCAAGGACGAAAAAATCGCCACCAAGCCCAAAACCGAAACCACCGGGGCCGAGAAAAACAAGCTTTTTCCCACCGACCTCGGCATGGTCGTCAATGATTTTCTGGTGAACTTTTTCCCTCAGATCCTGGATTACAGTTTTACGGCCAAGGTGGAGGAAAAATTTGACCAGATCGCCGAAGGCGATCAGTTCTGGCAGGAAATGCTCAAGGAGTTTTACAGCAGCTTTGAGCCTCTCGTGCGCAAGACCCAGGAAGAGGCCGACCGGGCCGGCGGCGAGCGCGAACTGGGGGTAGATCCCAAGTCTGGTCGCAAGGTGATTGCCCGCCTGGGGCGCTACGGACCCATGGTGCAGCTGGGTACCACCGACGATGACGCCAAGCCGCGTTATGCCAAGCTGCGGGCCAACCAACGCCTGGAAACCATCACCTTTGAGGAGGCTATGGACCTCTTCAAACTGCCCCGTGTGTTGGGTGAATTTGAAGACACCCCCGTCAAAGCCAACATCGGACGCTTTGGTCCCTACGTGCAGCTCGACGGCCTCTTTGCCTCCCTGGAGGAAGGCGATGATCCCTACACCATCACCTTGGAGCGCGCCATTGAGCTCATCCAGAAAAAGCGCGAGATCGAAGCCAACAAGATCATCCGCAAATTCAACGATGACGTGCAGATCCTGCGTGGCCGCTGGGGCCCTTACCTCAAGATGCACGGCAAGAATGTCAAGATTCCCAAAGACATCAATGCCGAAAGCCTGACGATGGAGGATTGTGACCGCTTGTTTGAAGAGAGCAAATCCAAGCCCAAGCGGGCCCCTCGGAAAACCGCTGCCAAGAAGACCTCCACCCGCAAGAAGAAATAGACGGTATTTCCGTTTTTACACACGGCCGGACGCCCCAAGGGCGTCCGGCTTTTTTGGGGACGAGGAACAAAGTGGCGCGATTTGCGCTTATTTTTTTGAATGAAAAATTATCTAACACTGTTATCGTATTTCGCTTTTATTCTTATTCTAGATAAGGCAGTGGAGCCACCACAGTCGGGTAGGGTCGAATGGCGATTCGACCCAGATCACCCCGGCAGGTGCAACCTGCCAGCTGCAGAAAAAATGCTTGGCGGCAAATGCTGCCCATGTTTCCACCGTTTTTGGCATGGGCGCAGCTTGCAGCTGCGCTCAGGCAAGCCCCGGCGGCAAAGCCGCCTCACCCTCAGCCCCACCCCACATTTGGCAATTGCCAAAAGCCTTCTCATTTTTGCCGCAAATATGAACCTATGCGAATCTCTTTTTGGGTGCTGATGATGGTGGGACTGATGGCTATGAGTTGCCGCTCGACCTCGGAGTCGGACCAGAACACACCACGGCGGGCCGGCGACCGCGGCCTGATGATTGGCTTTTACAATGTTGAGAACCTCTTCGACGCCGAAGACGACCCGGACCGGGATGACAGCGAGTTTCTCCCCGGTGGCCGTTATGACTGGACGGAGGAAAAGTACGCCCAGAAGCTGGAAAACATCGCCGACGCCATCGCGGCGATGGGGACACAGGGCCCCGACGTGCTGGGCCTGGCCGAGGTAGAGAACATGCATGTGCTGGAGGATCTGGTCAAGCAGCCGGCCCTGGCGGCGCGGGGCTATGCCATTGTCCACGAGGAGTCGCCGGATATGCGGGGCATTGATGTGGCGTTGATCTACGATCCTTCCCGCTTTCGGTACACCGGATATGAGACCTTCAAGTTGACCTTTCCCACCGAGCCGGACTACACTTCGCGGCCGATCCTCGTCGTGCATGGCGAGGTCAAGGGGGAAGCCTTGCACGTACTGGTAAATCACTGGCCCTCCCGCTACGGGGGGCAGGCGGAGAGCGAATCCCGCCGCCTGGTGGCGGCGGAGAAGGTGGCCGAGATTTGTGCCAACCTACGCCGTCAAGAGGCCGATCCCGCCATCGTCATTATGGGAGACTTCAACGACGACCCCTTCAACAAAGGGCTGGCGGAAGTGTTACAAGGCGCCGCCACACCCGAGGCCGTCACCGAAACCGGCTGTTTCAACCCCATGTATGCCCTGCACGATCCCGAGAGCCGGGGGACGCTTACCTATCAGGGCAAATGGAACCTCTTTGATCAGATCCTGGTCAATGCCGACCTCATCGACAGCGATGGCCGCTTGTACTATGTCGAAGGCTCGGCCACGATTCATGGACCGGAGTTTATGCAGGTAGGCGGCGACGGGGCAGCCAAAGATATGCCGCGCCGGGCCATCTACCGGGGGGAATTTCAGCCGGAGGGCTTCAGTGACCACTTTCCCGTCTACCTCCGCCTGGGGGTGCGGTAGGAAAAAGGGATGCCCATGCTTCGGTGAACCATTTCTTGCTTCCACGGGTTGTTTCTTCTTACAAAAATGCACAACGCTCAACGCATCACGCAAAACGCCAAACGTTCATGCTGTTTGTTATTTCTCCCGCCAAAAAGCTGGATCTGAGTGAGGAAACCCGCTTCACTCAAAACTATTCCCAACCCGCGTATCTGGCTGATACCCAGGAACTGGTGGCGCAGCTCTCCGAGATGTCTGAGGCCCAGCTGGGCGAGCTGATGCACATCAGCCCGCAGTTGGCCTCGCTCAACCATGAGCGCTACCAGCAATTTCAGCTGCCCTTTTCTCCGGACAATGCCAAGCAGGCCCTGCTCTGCTTCAATGGCGATGTCTACCAGCAGTTTCGGCTGGCCGAGTATAGCGAGGCCGAATTTGCCTATGCACAGGCGCATCTGCGCATCCTGTCCGGCCTCTACGGCCTGCTGCGGCCGCTGGACCTCATCCAGCCGTACCGGCTGGAGATGGGCACCCGCCTGGCCAATGCCCGGGGCAAGGACCTCTATGCCTTCTGGGGCGCGCGCCTCACCGAGGCGCTGGGGGCAGAGCTGGCCCAGCAGGAAAGCCCCGTTTTGATCAACCTGGCTTCCAATGCGCTGGATGCCATCCGGGAAG
>RFHL01001373.1 GCA_003696875.1 Bacteroidota bacterium
CAAAGGTCTGCGCACAGCGCCGCGACAGGAAGAGCTCCGGGCGGAGCGCTTCAAACAGTGGATGCCGAAAACGAACCCAGCGTGCCGGGGTCGCCAACATTTCCAACATGCTGGGATTATTGGCCGTGAGCAGTTCCACGAAGCGGCCCAGTTCGTAGTACACCTCATCATTGCGGGCGTCAGAAACCTGGGACACGTACCCCAGCCCCAAAAAGCGCTCCCGGGGCAGCACAAAGACGCCCTTGAGGTCCAGGTCTGAGTCGGGGCGCGCCAGGCCATAGGCATGGCTGCCACTGACTGCTTCAAACAGCAGATGCCCCCCCTGTCGGATGTCCTCCAGTGTCATGGCACCTAGGGGGCAAAGCGATACAGCCACTCCTGAAAGAACGCATCCAGCTCATCCAGGTTCCCCCGATGGGCCGGGTGGCCGCTGGCCTGAGCCCGCAGGCGAGGCAGAGCCTCAGCGATATAGGCTTCCAAGTCTGGGTCGGCAGCAATCGCGGCTTTCTCCGCCTGCGCCAGCTTTTGCTGACGCAGGGACTCGATTTTGGTCTTGATCTCATCCGGACCAGGCCACTCAGCGAGGAGGACCGGTAATTCAATAGGCGGGGGAGCGAGGTGACGCAGAGTATAATCAGCCGCGAGTAGCGGCCTCAGGATGTACAGATACTTCTTGAGTGAACGCTGTCCCGCTTCGGCCTCAGCCTGGGCCCCGGTGGCGATTCCCAGATAGTGGTGGGCCACCGCCCGGGTAGAAAAAAAGTGCCTCGACAAGCGCTGCAGCGCTGCCTTGAATCCTGGCTGGTCGGCGTAGACAACCGGACTGCGTAACCACTCGAAGAGGTTGGCATTGGACTTGCCGAGCAAACCCAGGGCCTTGCGGAGGTCCCAACCGGCAAAGTCGAGCTGTTCCCCTTCCATCCGGATCAGGGTGTCCGGCCGCTTACGCACGCTCAGATACCAGGCCGGCGGCCGCACGTACAGGAAGCGGACATCATAATCGCTGTCGGGTGAGGCCATATCCCAGGCCCGGCTGCCGCTTTCACAGGCGTAGAGGACGGTAAAGCCGGACTCGGCGGCCCATCCTTGGAGGATCTCTTTCATAGTAAGAGGCGAGAGGGTTAGGGGCGGGAACCGAGAAAAAGGCTTGCTTGCCAGTGCCCCTGGCTTATCCCGGTTTAGCGCCTGGGTGAGGCGAAAAAAAGGACCGGTTCAGGTATGCCCCGCACCGGTCCCGCGCCTCAAAAAAGGGAAAGATACGTTAGTTGTTACCCAGGATCAGAGGCAGGCCGCTGTCGCCACTCCCGACAATGATCACCTTGGAGTTGGGCGAATTGGCCAGCTCCAGGGTGGCCTCAATGCCCTTGTCTTGCAGGATTTTGTCGGTCAGGCTGGCGTTCAGCACGCGGTTGGCTTCGGCCTTGGCCTTGGCCTCAATGATGCGCCGCTCGGCCTCCTTGCGCTCCTGTTCCAGGATGTACTCATACTTGAGAGCCGACTGCTCGGCTTCGAGTTTTTCTTCGATGGCGGTCTTCACCTTTTCCGGCAGTTCAATGTCGCGAATCAGCGAAGCCTTGAGCTCAATGAAGTTCTTGCCCAGGGTTTCCTCCAGGTCTTTCTGAATCTGCTCCTGCACCTCATCCCGGCGGGTGGAGTAGAGCTCTTCCGGGGTGAAGCGACCGAGGATTTTCCGGACAGATGAACGCAGCTCCGGACGTACCAGGGAGATCAGATAATCCTTGCCAAAGTTTTCGTGCAGATCTCCGATCCGATTGTACATGGGATTCACCCGGGCCGTGACATCGACCTTGATGTTCAGACCGTTGCTGGAAAGCACTTCCATCTCTTCCTCTAACTGGGTCTCCCGGACACTGTAGACATACATGGAGTTCCAGGGGGCGATGAAGTGGAAGCCCGGCTGGAAGATGTTTTCCTTGTCCAGGCCGGAGCCAAACTTGCGGAAGATGACGCCTCGCTCACCGGCATCGATGGTGATGAAAGCGCCGGAGGTCAGAAAGACCAGCAATAGAAAGCCCAGAAATACCAGGGCAGCGGTCGAAATTACGCGTGATTTGTTCATGCTTGATGGAATAAAAAAACAGAGGTCAGAGTGAATGGGGAAAGGTGTCGGCGGCGTCCCAAGCCCAGCATCAAGGAGTCAGAACCTGTCAAACACGATCAAGAGACACCCCATAGAAGGACAGGGTCCTAAAAATTAACAATCTTTTTTACCAATACCTATGCTGCCCGGGGAAGTCCTGCCGAAATGGCATCTCCGGGCGGCGGTTCAGGCTGGGAAAGGGTGCTCAGGCTTTGAGGCCAAAGCGCTCGCCCGCCATCTGGGCAACCTCCTCGCCGATGGCGAGGCAGGCGGTAGCGGCGGGCGAAGGCGCATTGAGGATGTGGATGGATCGCCCGCTGTAGGCGATGTCAAAGTCCTCAATCATATTGCCGTCAGGGCCCAGGGCCATGGCCCGCACCCCGGAGCGTCCTTCGACCAGGTCGTCGAGGGTGAGAGAAGGGATCAGTCGCTGCACCTGCTTGAGAAAACGGCGCTTGGAAAAGGCCCGCAGCTGTTCATCCAGCCCGAAGCGCCAGTGGCGCGAAAAGAGCTTCCAGGTCCCCTTGAAGGTGAGCGCCTCCCAGGTGTCGCGCAGGTTGAAGTCGGTGCGGCCGTAGCCCTCACGCTTGAAGGTAAAGACCGCGCTGGGCCCGCACTCGATCCCACCCCGGATCATGCGGGTGAAGTGGACCCCGAGGAAGGGAAAGGCCGGATTGGGAATGGGGTAGATCAGGTTGCGCACCTTTTCCTCGGCATGGGGCGCAAGGTCCCAGTAGTCGCCCCGGAAACCCACGATGCGGGAAGCACTCTGCACCTGGTCCTTCTTGGCCAGGCGGTCGGAGTGCAAGCCCCCGCAGAAGATGAGCCGCCGCCCGCGAAAGCGGGCTTTCTGGGTCACCACTTCGGCATATTCCTCGCCCTGCACGACCTCGCGCACCTCCTGCCCGGTGAGGGCCTCGCTCTCGGGATTCATGCCATGCAGCAGCTCGGCCAGCTTGAAGACCACCGCCGGGTAATCGATGATGCCCGTTACCGGCACCCAGATCCCGCCGATGGCCGAGGTACAATGCGGCTCGATCTCCATCACCTGCTGAGCATGGATCTTCTCGATGCCCTCTACCCCGTTGGCGATGCCGTTCTGGAAGATCTTTTCCATGAAGGGCAACTCGCTCTCATGGGTAGCGACCACCACCTTGCCACACACATCGTGGGGCACCTTATGGGTCTGGGCAAACTGGACGAGTTCGCGCCGGCCGGAGACGCAGTTTTTGGCTTTGTAGGAACCCGGCTTGTAGTACAGGCCGCTATGGATGACGCCGGAGTTGCGGCCCGTCTGGTGGGCCGAGAGGCTGTCTTCCTTCTCCAAAACGACGATTTTGAGGTCGGGATGGTGGAGTTGCAGCTTGTAGGCCACGCTCAGGCCGACGATGCCGCCGCCTACGACAATGATATCATACAGGGCTTGGCTCATACGAGGGAAAGGTTTCGCAAAATCCTGACAAAAAACAGGGCACAAGAGGGTCGAGGCACTTTGGGGGCGCAAGTTCGGCAAGGGGGCTGGCTTTTCAAAACGAAGCCCCCGCCTCCAGGCGGGAGGCAGGGGACATAGCAGGGGCTCAGACAAATGCCTTAATAAGTCTCGTACGAAAAGGTCTGCCGAATATGGGTCGGCTGCCCAGGCTGCGGCACCAACTCACGATCAAGCTGTACCAGGAAGCCCTCCTCATTGTAGGTGTAGTGTGCCACCCCCCGGGGCTGGTCATCCTCCAGCCACTCGATGCGGAGTGGCTGCCCATTATCGGCATAGGCGTAGTGGAAGGTCTGCCGACGGGCGGCATCCGTCTGGGTATAGACAATGCGGCCCTGTGCGTCGTAGCGATAGCTTACAGAGCGAATGGTATCCCCGGAAGCATTCTCCAGGATCTCCTGAGCAATCTGGCCCTCCGGCGTATAGGTATAGCGCTGAACCCGGACCACCCGGTTTTGCTCCATCGACCGGATGGCCACGAGCTGGCTGTCAGTATCGTAGATGTACTGACGGGTGTCGAGGAGCATACGCTCGTCGTTGCGTAGCAGCTCGTAAGATTTTACCTGAAAAATGGTCTGATTGCTGGTAAAGCGATAGCCGGAGCGGTAATTCTTTTTCCAGACCTTGTCCGTCGTCTGCTTCCAGACCAGGACGCCCCGCTCGTTGTAGTGGTAGCGGTGAATAAAGCTGGTGTCGGGCCCTTGCCACTCAATGTGCTCAGCGAGCTGTGCCCGTTCATTATAGGCATAGTGAGCCTGCGACTGATGGACTTTCTTGCCGGGCCGCTCATGTTCGGTGGTGACCCGAACGGCCTTGATGCGGTGCCGGCGCAGAAAGGTAGTACTAAACTCGGGACTCTCCCACATAGGAAACTCGGTTTCGACTTGGGCAGGGAGGGATACATAGCAGGCAAACAGCAGCACAGCCAGGGTATAAAGATTCTTCATACAGGCACGGTAACAGGGTTCAGGCTAGGAAAAGAGCAGAGCAGCGGGTAGCATCATAACACAGGTATCGCAACAGTCGAGAGACGAGACGCATACGTCTCGTCCCGGAGTACTATCCCTTTCGAACAGACGAAAAAGAAGCAGTCCTTTTCAGATCAGCATTTTATACCGTAAGTACCTTGGGCTGAAGATAGCGACAATGTTAGGCAAGAGGCAAATCTTACCTTTTTTTTTACAAAAAAAATTCAGGCAAACAATCCAACTGCCGACATTTATAGTATACAAGCTCGATATGCTAAAAAGCATGGAAAATTAATCCCGGCCGTAGTAATGATTATAGTCTCGCAGCACGGTCTCCAGAAAATGCCGGGCATCCATCTCGCTATCAATGCCAGCGACTTCCTGTACCTTGCTGGCCAGTTTGGCCAGAAGCTGCGGATTATCGCTGCGAATGCCGGCATCCAGGACCTCCTTCAAGATAGACACATCCCGGTCAGAAAGCTGTCGAATCTCGGGAAAGACCATTTCATATTCCTCCGTAGTCTCCATAAAAATGGTGTCGACAAAGGTGGTCACCAGTTTGAGCTTGATCACGGTCGTCCCCGCGATCATGTCGCCCAGCCGCTGACCCTTGTTACTGATCCCAAGCGTGATCACTGAGACCAGCCCCGGGGCCAGAAAGGCCAGCGTGATCCAGACATCGATGATGCGCAGCACCCAGCGGACCAGATAGTGCGACAAGCCGGGCGAGGCACCATCCAGCCGGATGGTCTGCAGCTTCATGAGCCACTTGCCCAGGGTGCGCCCCTGGAAAAAGACCTCACAGATCAGGCTGTAGCACACCACCGGAATCATGATCAGCACCTGCAAGGTGCGCAGGGTGTCGCTGCCCCAGTCCTCAATCAGGGCATCCCAGAGGCTCGCCTGTTGGTAGGCTTCGAGAATCTGCGTCCAGATGATCAGATAGAGAAAAATCGCCCCCAAGTCGATGAGGCCCGAGACGATGCGGTCACCCAGGCTCGCCACCGGATATTCCAGCTCAATGTTCTGCGTGGTGGGGACGAGAATGGTATTCATTCACCGATTTTTTTCTAACTTTCTGTCAAAACAAAGATAGCACAATTCTGCATGAGGGAACCTGCCTTTCTGCGCCAGAATAAGGACAAGTGGCTGGAATACGAGCGGATGCTGTTCGAAGGAAAGCGGAGCGATATGGATCCCGATCGCCTGGCAGAGTTGTATGTGCAACTGACCGATGACCTGGCCTATGCCCGGACCTTTTACCCGCGCAGCCAGGTGGTGCGCTACCTCAATGGGCTGGCCGCCCGCACCCACCTCGCCATCTATCGCAACAAAAAAGATCCCCGCAGCCGCTTTCTTACCTTCTGGACCCGGGAGCTTCCCCTCATCTACCGGCGCAACCACCGGTACATGCTCTATGCTTTCCTGATTTTTTCGTTCTCCTTTGTACTCGGCCTGCTGGGGGCCCTGCACGAAGAGGACTTCGTGCGGGTGGTTCTCGGCGACGCCTATGTCAATATGACCCTCGAAAACATCGAGAACGGCGACCCCATGGGCGTCTACAAGCGCTCCTCCTCCTTCGTGATGTTTGTTGAGATCGCCTTCAACAACATCCGCGTCGCCTTCAATGCCTTTGCTATGGGCGTCCTCCTTTCGGTGGGAACCATCTACCTGCTCTTTTACAATGGGGTCATGGTCGGGGCCTTCCTCACCTTTTTCCATACTCAAAACCAGCTGTGGGAAGCCCTGCCAGTGGTATACATCCACGGCACGCTGGAGCTCTCGGCGATCGTAATCGCCGGCGGAGCGGGCTTTATGCTGGGCAACAGCATACTCTTTCCGGGGACATATACCCGGCTGGCCTCGGTACAGCGGGCCGCCCGCGAGGGCGTCAAGATCCTGGTGGGCCTGGTGCCGGTCTTTTTAATAGCCGCCTTTCTGGAGTCCTACATCACCCGCCTCACCGAGATGTGGCTGGGCTTCAAGCTGGTGATCATTCTCGTCTCGCTGGGCTTTGTGCTGTGGTATTATCTGTTTTATCCGATCCTCTATGCCCGTGCGATCGGGACTGAACCCTCTGCCCCATGAGCCAGCCTGTACCATACCGGCTGGCCTGGATCGGCCTGCTGCTTCTGATGCTGCCGGTCCTCCTGCCGGGGCAGACGGCCCCGGACCGCCGCTTTGATCCGGAGGCGCTGGAGGCCTACCGGGCTGACCCGGACTATGCCTACGGGCTGGAGCCCCTGCCCGAGGCGCCCGAGCCCCCGCCCCGGCTGGGGGCGGGCTGGCTGGCCGTATGGAAGGTGTTTATGTACGTGGTCGTGGGCGGCGTGCTGATCCTGCTGCTCTATATGATCCTGAGCCGGACCATCCTGCGCCCCGCCCGCCGCGTGGCGGGCCCCAGTGAGCTACCCGGCCTCAAGGTCGAGGACCTGCAAGACCTCCCCTATGACCGCCTGGTGCAGGAGGCCGAGGTCGCCGGTGACTACCGGCGGGCCGTGCGCCTGCGCTTCCTCCAGACCCTCAAGCGCCTGGATGCCATCGACCTGATCGCCTGGCGCGACAACAAAACCAATCAGGACTATTATTACGAACTCTATGACAGCCCCCTGCGTCACGACTTCGAGGCGCTGAGCCGCATCTATGATTATGTCTGGTATGGCCACTTTGACCTGCCAGCGGAGCGCTATCCCCTGCTGCGGACACGCTTCGAAGCCTTCCAATCCCGTCTGAATGCCTATGAAACGGCCTGATACCCGCCGGAGTCTGATCATCGGCATCGGGGCCATCCTGGGGCTGGTGCTGATCGGAGGCCTCATCCAGATGGGGCGCCGGCAGGTGGACTGGCGCCCGACCTTTACCGAAACGCAAAACAAGCCCTATGCCGCCTCGCTCCTACGGGAGCGCCTGGGCGACCTCTTTCCCGGTCAGCCGGTCGAGACGGTGAAGGAGCCCGCCTTCGAACACCTGATATTCAAAGCCCCCCAAGAAGCGGCCTACCTTTTCTTCAACGACGAGCTGCCACTGGATGACGAAAGCCGCAACGCCTTGCTGGACTTTGTGGCGGCGGGCAACCAC
>RFHL01000125.1 GCA_003696875.1 Bacteroidota bacterium
GTCACTTCTGTGGGCAAATTACTCGATCCCCTGGCAGACAAACTCCTCACCTCGGGGGTCCTCATCATGTGCGTCCAACTCGGGAAGGTCAGCGGATGGTTGGTCTTTTTGATCATCGGCCGCGAAATGACCATCACCGGCCTGAGGTCTATCGCAGCAACCCATGGACTTGTTCTCGACGCCAGCCGCATGGGCAAAAACAAGATGGTCTCGCAGGTCATCGCCATCCTGTTCCTGCTGCTCTACATTCCCTCCGTGCAGCCGGTGCTCGACGGCATCGGGGTCTTCTCTCTATGGGTCTCAGTAGTCCTCGGCTATTGGTCGGCAGCCGATTACTTCATCGACTTCTACCACAAGGCTAAACCCTTAGGGAAATCCCAGGGAAGCAGCGACGCCGATTCGCCCTAGCTCATGGTGTCGACGCACACTCTGCTCCGCCCAAGGAACGGCCCCCGGCGGCGCCAACCGCCTGCACTCGCCAACTACTGCTTGACAGCGAAGGGCCGGTTTGGCTATAAAGCCAATGAAGGCGGCATACCCAAGTGGTAAGGGAGCGGTCTGCAAAACCGTTATTCACCGGTTCAAATCCGGTTGCCGCCTCCACCGAATAAGTCAAGGGCTGGGAGACTCTCCCAGCCCTTTCCTTTTTGCCGCGCCCATCGATCAGGCGTGCGGCCCGACCGATTCGTAGCCCGTCAGGCATGGCAATGCTTGCTCAGCGGCAAATCAATCACGAAGCGTGCTCCGCCCTCAGGAGCCCCCTCGCACACCAAAGTCCCGCGGTAGCGCAAGAGCAGCTCGCGGCAATGGTGCAGACCAATCCCCATGCCCATCCCATGGGAATTGGCCGTGCTGGCCGTCTTGGTGGAAAAGAAGGGTTGAAAAATCCGTTCGCGCAGGTGTTGCGGGACGCCGGGACCCCGGTCCTCGATGACGATGCGTATCACGTGAGGCGGCACATGTTGGGTCCTGATCCTGATTTCCATCTCCTTCATCTCCAGCATGGCTTCCGCCGCATTCCTGAGTAGATTGCCAAAAACCTGATTGAAATCCACCGCGCAACCGATGAGCGAGGGAAGCTCGCTGTCCAAGTCCCAAAGGATCCGCAACCGGCCTTTGAA
>RFHL01001374.1 GCA_003696875.1 Bacteroidota bacterium
CCCTCAACCTAGCCGAAAGGCAAAAGGCAAATTAATCCATACCTGAGCCGCCTTGCCGGCCACCTCAGTAGGGGCTTCAAAGCGCAGATTGGGCAGTTGCTCCGAGACCGCCTCGGCAAACTCGTGATGGCTGGCCTGCACCACTTCGTGCCTCAGGTAGGTGCCATCGGCATCAATCAGGATCCGGACCAGGACCTTTCCCTCCTCACCAGCCTGCTTCAGGCCTTCGGGGTAGGCAATAGCCTGATACACCTCTGGCAGATTCAGCGGTTTGGGCGTCGCCTCACCTGCCTCGGCTCCATCAGGACGGAGCTTGAACTTGAAAGGCAGGTTCACCCAGGTGGAAACGGCCTTGTCCCCTTGCCGGGGGGGAGAAAAACGCAGCTCAGCGAGGTGAGGCGCCACCGCCTCGGCAAAGGCCGGGGCCGAAGCTTCGGCCACCTCATGCCGCACATATCGCCCACTGGCGTCGACCAGGATCTTCACCAGTACAAAGCCATCCTGGCCGGCCTGAGCCAGGGCTTCGGGATAACCGATGGCCTGATAGACTTCGGCCAGATTCAGGGGTTTGGGAGGCATATCAAAAGGAGCATCTACCGCCTGGGCCGCCAGTTCGGCGGGGCCCTGAGGTTGGCAACTCATAGCAATGGCCAGCATGGCCAGCAAACTCAGCGCCAAGGTGGCGCGCAGCAGCATCGGGAAAAAGGGGGATTTTCGCGTCATCATAAACCATCTTTGTTTAATCGGTGGATGGGAAAAAGCATGCAGCAAGCCGGTTTTGGTGCCAAAAACCTGAGCAAGCAGCAGATGCCGGTAGGACGGAAGCGAGCCGTGCCGCAATGCCGCCCGATCGGCGAGGTATTCGTGCACCCAGCGGAGCTCCCGCTGCAGCAGGTAAATCACCGGGTGAAACCAGAAGAGCAGCCCCATCAGCCGGGCCAGGATGAGGTCGAGGCTGTGTCGCTGTCGGATATGACAGAGCTCATGGGCCCGCATCTGGGCCGCCTCGGTGGGCGACAGATCGGCGGTTTCGTCCCAAAACAGAACATGTAAGAAGGAGGCTGTGGCCATATGCCCCCCGGTAAGTACCTCCACATAGCCCGGTCGCGGGATGCGCCGGAGGGAGCGGCTCAGCAAGCGGGCCAAGCCCCGCAGTTCCCAACCCAATCGCCCGATAGCCAGCAACAGCCCCGACACATAGACCCAGGCATACCAGGGGAGGCTGGTGCCTGAGGAATCGGCGACTCCCTCGGCCGTGAGGGTAACCACCGGCGTGCTGAAGACGGCTTGCACCTCCGCCACCGGACCCGGTGGCAAGGGGCTCGACACCTCCACCCAGGGCATAGCCAAGCTCAACCCCAGCGTACCCAACAGAAAAAACCGGTTAAAGGAAAACCAGCTGCTACGCCTTAGCAACAGCCAATACACCAGATAGCCCAGCAAAAGCCAAAGGGAGGCTTCGGCCAGAAAGCTAAGAAGTGCGGGAGAGGCAAACATGGAGTGGAAGTTAAATGGTCAAATGCGGGTCACGCATCCTGCTCGTCACGGGCCTGTTTCAGGACTTCGTCCAGATCTTGCAGATCGATTTCGCCTTCCTGGGAAAAAAAGCTGAGCAGACGCTTGGCCGAGCCGTCAAAGTACTTGCCCAGAAACTGCCGGAAATAGGCCTTGGCGTAGGCTTCCTTGCTGACCACGGGATAGTACTGAAACGCCCGGCCATAGGCCTCGTGCGCTACAAATCCCTTGCTCTCCAGGATGCGCAGCACCGTCAAAACGGTGCTCTGCGCCGGCTTGGGCTCGGGGATCGCCGCCATCAGCTCCTTGAGAAAGGCCCGGTCCAGATCCCAGAGGACCTGCATGAGTTCTTCTTCTGCCTTGGTGAGTTTTTGCATGAGAGAATCGCCTTTGACACAAAGATATATTTAAAAAAATAAATCAAAAAACTATAAAATTAAATTTCATTCAAACAATCATTCTCCCCCAAACCTTGCGAGCAGCTGCCCGTTAAGACAATTGCAAAACTTACAAATATAATAGCATTACCACCATTCCTCGGTTTCTCATCCCCTCCCTGTTGCTCAGCGTCATCCTGGCGCTACCCACTTTCCTCCTGGCCCAATCGCCCCGCACCCTCTTTGGCCAGGGGGCCGGTGAGGGCCTCTCATTGGGCTTCTATGTGAGTCCAGCCTACCAGCTCACCTCCGCGACGGGACAGGCCGTCCACAATGTCCAGGGCAGCGCCGGCCTGCTGATCAACCGTCGCTTCAGCATCGGCGGTGCCTTCTACGCTTCGGCCAATGAATTTACCCCTGTCGGTGAGGCCGATCCCAACCTCTACCTTGACCTGCGCTACGGTGGCCTGCGAGCCGAGTACATCTGGAATCCCGACGGGCTGGTTCACCTGAGCTATCCCGTAACGGCGGGTCTGGGCGAGGCCCAAATGGACTTACGGAGAGGCGAGCGCGAGTTTAACGAGGCCTACTTTTTCTTTATCGAGCCGGGGGTTCAGGCCGAACTCAACCTCACTTCTTACCTGCGGCTCGTGGCCGGCGGTACCTATCGGTACGTCACCGGCATGTCCTATACCTACGCCAATCCTGCCCAGGCCACCCACACCATTAGCAGTACGGACATCAGCGGCTGGGGCATCCACATCGGCCTCCGGATCGGCAAGCTCTGAGTCTGGGCCTCTACGCCTTTATATCGATGACAAAACGGTACTTGACGTCGCCTTTTTCCAGCCGGGAAAAGGCGACATTGATGTCGGCGGGGGTGATCAGTTCAATGTCCGCCGTGATCTGATGTCGGGCACAGAAGTCGATCACCTCCTGCGTCTCGGCGATGCCGCCGATGTTGGACCCGGCAAAGCGCTTCCGGCCATTGACTACGTTAAACGGCCCGATTTCCAGGGGCTGATTGGGCAAGCCCACAAGGACCAGACTTCCATCTACCCGTAGAGCATTCAGGTACAGGTTTACGTCATGCTTGGCCGAGACCGTATCCAGCATCATATCAAAGCCCCGCTGCGCCTTCATCTGCTCCGGGTCGGTCGACAAGACCGCCGCATCGGCGCCCAGTCGGCGGGCATCCGCCATTTTGGCGGGCGTGGTGGTAAACACGACCACCTGTGCCCCCATCGCCTTGGCGATCTTGATCGCCATGTGGCCCAGTCCCCCCATGCCAATGATACCGATCTTTTTGCCCGGCCCGGCCCCCCAGTGTTTCAGGGGCGAATAGACCGTGATCCCCGCACACAAGAGCGGGGCGGAGGCGGCAAGGTCTGCCGTTTCGGGCATGCGCAACACATAATCGGCATCGGCCACGATGCGCTCGGAAAAGCCGCCATAGGTCCGGGTACCGAGATGCTTGTCATAGGCATTGAAGACAACCGTCCAGCCCGCCTCGCAAAACTGCTCGTCACCCGCCGCGCAATGGGTGCATTCCCGGCAGCTATCCACGATACAGCCGATCGCGGCCAGATCGCCCACCTGAAACTTGGTCTGCGCCGCCCCTACCCGGCTGATGCGCCCCACGATCTCATGTCCCGGTACCACCGGATAGCGGGTGCCACCCCAGTCGTTCTTGACCGCATGCAGGTCCGAGTGACAAATGCCACAATAGAGGATGTCGAGCTCGACATCGTTGGGGAGCAGCGCCCGTCGCGGAATCTCCAGCAGACGGAGGGGATGTTCGGGCGAATCGGTGCCGTAGGCTTGGGTCAGAGTGGTTTGCATGGGAAAAAGGTTGAAGAAAAAGGAGAAGGATGGTCAGGGTCTAGCCCGCCCAGTTCTCCCGGTCCAGGCTCCGGTATTGAATCGCCTCGGCGATGTGCTCGGGAAGGATCTTTTCCTTGCCCGCCAGATCGGCGATGGTGCGGGCAACCTTCAGGATACGGTTGAAAGCCCGGGCGCTCAGGTCGAGTTTTTTCATGGCAATCTTGAGCAACATCTCGCCCTGACGGTCGATCTCACAGACGTCACGCACCATGCGGTTGGGCATCATGGCATTGGCGTAGAGGCCGGGCTGCCCCTTGAAGCGCGCGAGCTGTCGCTCGCGGGCCGCCATCACCCGCTCGCGGATAGCGAGGCTGGACTCGCCATCTTCCCGGGAGGCCAGTTCCTCAAAGGGCACCGGGGTTACCTCCACGTGCAAGTCAATCCGGTCCATGAGTGGGCCGCTTATCCGGCTCAGGTAACGCTGCACCTGCGCCGGTCCGCATACACACTCCTTATCGGGATGGTTGTAGTAGCCGCAAGGGCAGGGATTCATGCTCGCAATAAGCATAAAGTTGGCCGGGTACTCGACGGTCAGGCGCGCCCGGGAGACGGTGATGCGCCGCTCCTCCAGCGGCTGCCGCAGCACCTCCAGGACCGCCCGCTTAAACTCGGGCAATTCGTCGAGGAACAAAATCCCGTTATGGGCCAGACTGATCTCACCCGGCTGCGGGTTGCCGCCGCCGCCTACCAGGGCCACATCGCTGGAGGTGTGGTGGGGCGAGCGAAAGGGCCGGTGCGCCACCAGCGAGGCCTGCTCATCCAGCAAGCCACAGACAGAGTGTATTTTGGTTGTTTCCAGGGCCTCGTGCAGAGTGAGCGGCGGCAAGATGGTCGGCATCCGCTTGGCAAGCATGGTCTTTCCCGCTCCGGGCGGGCCGATCAGGATGGCATTATGACCGCCAGCGGCGGCCACTTCCAGGGCCCGCTTCACATTCTCCTGCCCCTTTACCTCCGCAAAGTCAAAGGGCAGGTCGGCCTGGGCGTGAAAGAAAATCTCGCGGGTATCCCGCACCAGGGGCTTGATCTCCCGCCGGCCGTCCAGAAAGTCTACCGCATCGCGCAGATGCGCGATGGGGATTACCTCCAGCTCGCTCACGATGGCCGCCTCCGAGGCATTGGCCTTGGGGAGGAGCATCCCCTTGAAGCCCCGCTTGCGGGCTTCGATGGCGATGGGGAGCGCCCCCTTGATAGGACGCAGAGTCCCGTCGAGTGACAGCTCGCCCATGATGAGGTAATGCTCGATCTTGTCGGCGCTGATGTCACCGGCTGCAGCCAGCAGGCCCATGGCAATGGTCAGGTCGTAGGCCGAGCCGGCTTTCTGAATGTCGGCCGGAGCCATGTTGATGGTAATCTTGGTTCGGGGGACCTCTAGATCATTGTTCCGAAAGGCGGTGAAGACCCGCTCACGGCCCTCGCGCACGGCATTGTCGGGCAAGCCGACCATGATGTAGCCAAATTGGCCTTTGCCTACGTTGACTTCGACAGTGATGATGGTGGCATGGATCCCTTCGACCGCACTACCAAAAGTTTTTACCAGCATGCTCAGGGGATGGTTGGGCAAAAAAAGACGGTGAGCCAGGGAAAGCGACGCCTTCGGCCCTGATGGGGCGAGACTTAAAATTAGCCAGTCCGGTGCAGGGTGCCAAATACCGGATCTAAATTTCCCTTTCGGCGGGGTCCAATTTTCGGATCTGCCCCGTACGACCGTCCATCTCCACCCAGTCCCCCGTCTGAAGATCGAGGGTGCGTGGCACCCGGGTGATAGCAGGGATGCGGGACTCGCGCAACATGATAGAGCCATGGGACAGGATGCCCCCTACATGAGACAATACCCCATCCACCTGCACAAAGTAGGGCACCCAACCCGGGTCCAGGGACTCGGTAAGCAGGATGGTCCTGGGAAAATCGGGCTTCCGCACGGCCTGTAGATCGGCCTGCTGGACGCGCCAGATCTGCCCCCGCACCTGCCCGGGATAGATGCCCAGGGCAGTTCCCTCTTCATCTACACCGGCCCCATTGACGAGGTGGGATATAGGCAGCCGCCGGTCATCCCGGTTGCGGAGAAAGGTATCGGGCTCCCATCCGGCCTGAGGCCCATAGGCAATGCCCTCGAGCTCAGCCAGGTCTATGCTTCCTTCCAACAGGCGGGTCAGGTCCTCCGGACGGTAGCGGGCAAAATCGAAGCTTTCGCCAAAGCGGCTCCGGGTCTGCTCCTGAATCTCCTCGCGCAGCATGGCAAAATACCGCATGGCATGATGGCGGAGCCACTCCCGGGTGAGCATCATCCGGATAAAGGGCCGGGCAATCCAAGTGAACAGCGAAGGGCGCTCTGTTTGCGCCGGGATCGATTCCTCGACCACCTCCAGTCCTTCTCCGAAAGATAGCTGGTCCCAGTCTTTCTCAGAATATTCAGAGAAACGCTTCTGCCCGATGTCGGATTCGTAGAAACCCCGATGGCCATAGGACTTGAGAAAATCGCTTCGGCTTAAAGTCCCAGCCTGCATGGCTCTAAAAGCCTCCAGGTAGCGCGTACTCTCGCTCTTGCCACTCACACGGGGCAGCCTGCCCATCCGCGCCAGAACCTTGATGGGCCCCGACATAGCCCCGGTAAGGGCCTGCATATGGGAAACCAGGTCCACATAGACCAGTTGCAAGTTGGTGAGCCAGTTATTGAAGGCCAATTCGGGATTATTGCGCCACATCAGCCGGCGCTCAGATATTTCGTAGAGCAGGCTTTTCTGTGCGGCCCGCACCCAGCGGTGGGTGCGCCCCACCACTGATAGCTGCTCCTTGAGTAGACGTACAAAGACCGTCCACTTGCGCAGGCTGCGGTAAGGCCGCAGCTTTACCCGATACACATCCTCTGCCCCCACCGACTCACAGACCAGCGAGCTGGGCAGCCCCCAACTCACCATAGCATCGAGCAGTGCCGACAGATTGATCCAGGGCATCCCCGCGGACACCTCAATGAAGTTGCGGGTGGGCAAGCTCGGATCCAGGCGCTGGTAGTAGGCAAAGAGGTGTGCGCTGCAGGACTGAATGACCGCCGTCATCATCTGTGAGGGCCTGGGTGGCAGGATTTCCTTGTGATTGGCTGAGGTGAGAAGCTCTTCAGCCTCATTGGGGGTGGTAATGGGCCGCGCCTGTAGCACGTACAACTGTCTCCGGGCGACCGCAAACTCGATGTCCAGGCCCAAGGGAGCGCCGGTTTCGGCTTCGGCCAGTAGCTGCCCCGTCACGATTGACAGCTGTAGCAGCGGTCCTACCAGGCTCTGGTAGCGCCGATCTGCTCCAAAGGGGCGCCAGCGCCGCAGGCGGCTGGCCCACCAGCGATCAGCCGGCACAAAGCGCGGTAACAGCAAACTCTGGGGGGCCACTTGCCCACTGACCAGTTGCTCGCCCTGCCCCTCTACAAACTCCACCTTCCAGACCCCTTCCCGATACGCAAAGAGTACTCCGCTGTAGTCCGAGTCCACCATTTCCTGGATGATGACCATCTGGTCGTCTGGGCTGGGGTAGGAGGCAAAAACCATCGCCACCGCCTCTTCCAGTTCCTCTTGTCCCACAAACAGCCGCGTCTCAAACTCCCCGGCATGGGCTTTTTCCTGGCCGTCTTCTTCCCCATAGCTGGAGCGCACGGCCACCGGAAAGCGCATCTTGCGGAGCTCCCGGGGCCACTGTCCGGCCCGAAAGTCTGCGTAGGACAAGCCGCAAAAGGCGGCGGTGGGCAGGCCCAGGCGTCGGAGGGTTTCGAGTTGGGACAGCTTGCTCATTCTGTCACCAATGTTACGAATTTTCGAGAAAAATCGGCAGGCGCATCCAACATGGGGAAATGGTCCCAGTCCGGCACCAGCTCAATGGTTGCCTGAGGCAGGTCGGCCCGCCATAGCTCCAGGTAGCGGGCGCTCACTACCCGCTCCTTCCCACCCCAGAGCAGCACAGGCTGCTCTGTCTGAATCTTATCCCGGGTCCGGCGATACCAGTCCACCGTAATCAGGTCAAAAAAGACCGGGAAGGCCGCGCAGCGACCGTAGTCGGCAAAGAACTGCCGCCGCAAATCGGCCGGAATGGCCTCCCGTTGCCGGAACAGACGCCGCTCCCAAATCGGCTGCATCCAGGACGCGGCAACCAGTCGCTGGATCAGCCGGCGGATCAGCCTGGGCCGCATCAGCCAGGGAAACCAGCGCTTGTGCAGCGAGGCTCCGATGATGGAGTGTAGAATAAGCCGCCGGGGCCGCAGCACGCGCCCACCTGGAAAGCGATAGCCCCGGGCAG
>RFHL01000010.1 GCA_003696875.1 Bacteroidota bacterium
CCTTGCAGATCGTAGAGGTCTACCCGCCCCAGGGGGCGATCGCTGGCCACCGTCAACCCGCCCGTAGTCGGATTGGGGAATAGCCGAAGACCCGTCGCCGGAGCCGGGTCATCCAGCGGCGTGGTGCCCACGCTCAGGCAAAAATCCTCTACCTCGCCGGCCCCTTGCGGGCCGCAAGGATCGCCGCTCCCGGGCGCCCGCAGCCGCAGCCGCAGGCGGCTGAGACCGGGCAGACTTCCCGCCGGAACGGCCACCCTTAGGCGCAGGGTATCGGCCGCCAGGCTGTCCCGGGCAAACAGCTGCTCATCGGGGCTGAAGCTACCATCCTGGTTCCAGTCGGCCCAGGCGTACCAGCCCAGCGGGCGGGGCACGGTGGCAAAGCCCGGCACGAGGGTGAGCGTCAGGCTGTCGCCGGGCACCACCCCTACCGGAATGCTGGCAAAGCTGGCGTAGCCCCCATTGGGACCGCTGTTGAAGACCTGGGCCCCGATAAAGGCCGTTTCCAGCCAGATGGTGCTGCTCTCGCCCCCTGCCGAGCAGTAAGGCAGGTCCACGCAGGCCCCACAACCCTGGCTGGTGAAGGTTTGAAGGGGGCTATAGACTCCACCAAAATCGCCGCAGCGAGCGCGGACCTGCCATTCGTAGGTAGCACAGCTATCCAGGTTGGTGAAGAAGAGGGCGGTATCGCTGAGGCTGGCTTCCTGCCAGAGTCCCAGACCCACGCGCCGCACCCGCAGGTCGTAGAGGCTGGCACCGGGCAGGGCGTCCCAGCCCAGACGCAGGCTGTCGGTGCCGGGCAGGTAGGCCGCCGAGAGGCCCGTAAGGGCCGGGCAATAGGCCGTATCCCCCAGCGAGAGGGTGATACAATAATCCTCCACTTCGCCGGCGGCAAAGGTGCCGCAGGCCTCGGGCCACTCGACCCCGCTGAAGCCGGGAAACTTCATGCTCACCCGCAGGCGGGTGGGGCCGGTAGGCGCACCCGCCGGGATCTGAAGCTGCCCCTGTATCGGGCCGGCCTGCGGCCCGCCTTCGAACAGCAATTCGGTCGAGTCCGAAAAGCCTCCGTCCTGGTTCAGGTCGATCCACAGCCGCCACACTTCCTGGAAGCCAAAGCCCCCATAGCCGGGAATGAGGGTAAGGTCGTAGGTGCTGTCCACCACGAATTGGTAGCTGAGGTCGGTAACGTTGGCGTAGCCGCTGTCGGGACCGCTCAGCCGATCCAGCGGACCCAGTTGCACGCCCCCGATCCACTCGAAGGAAAAATCCTGCCCGGCACTCTCACAGTAGGCCCGATCCAGGCAGGCTCCGCAGCCGCGGGTGGAGAAGTTACGCTCAGGCGAAAACTGGTTGCCGCCGCTGTCGCAGCGGGAGGCGACCCGCCACTGATAACCGGTGCAGCCCATAAGGCTGTCGAGGACGAAGGTGGTATCAGAAACCATGATTTCCTGCCAGGCGGTATCGCCGGCGGGGCGGTACTGCAGGCGGTAGTCCAGCGCCCCGTAGACTGGTCGCCAAAACAAGCGGGCGCTGCTGTCGGTCAGGCTGCTCGCCTGCCGCCCGGCGGGCGGCTCGCAGCAACCTTCACTGCGAAAAGGCGCCGTCGCCCAATAGCCGCTGCTGTCATCGCCGCAGTAGGCCTGCACCTGAAATTCGTAGTCGGTGCAGCGGCTGAGCCCGGACAGGCTCAGCGATGGTCCCGTCGCCCCCAACGGGGCGGACCAGATCACGCCCCCTACCGTACGGAAGCGCACGACAAAGCTGTCGGCGCTGCCTTGCTGCAGCCAGCTGAGCAGGACCGAGCTATCGGTCAGGCTGCTGGCAGCCAGGTTATAGGGCGGCAAACAATCACTGGGGAGCAGCGCGCAGCTGTCAGCCAGTAACTCCAGGCTATGGCGCAGGTTGAGGCGGCCGCCAGTGGCGACCTGTCCTTGCAGGCTGGCCAGGGTGTCGACCCCGTCCAGGATAAAATCCCTGAAAATGAGCGCCGTCGCGGCGGGATCGTTGCGGTAGCGGAGCAACAGGGCCGGGCAGGCGGCGGAAAAAAGTAGCGAGATGGCCCCCGTCACCTGAGGGGCGGCCTGCGAGGTGCCGGTCGAGAAGCCATAGTTGCCGCCAGGAATGGTGGAATAGATGGCGCTCCCGGGAGCGCCGAGGTCGATGCTCATGGCCCCAAAGGCGGCGCCCGGATTGCGGGTGTCGGCGGGGGTGGTGTTGGTCACGGTCACCAGCCAGGGACTGGGACAGGCGGTGGGCATGTCGCCGCTGGCGTCCACATCGGCGGGGGTGTTCATGGTGGCGGCGACATTGAGGATGCCCTCGGCGCCGAGGGAGTCATAG
>RFHL01001375.1 GCA_003696875.1 Bacteroidota bacterium
GGCCACCCATAGCAGCAACTTGATTCCCAATCGCTTGTATCGATGCATAAATTCTTGGCTTTACATGCAGCCCTCATAAGGGTTTCGAACTGTATGAGGGCTTTTAGTCATTTTGTCCAGGGCAGGGCATTCACATGCCCGGCAATCACCTGTCCGGCCTTCAGGCCGGCCTCGTTGTCCTGCGGGGTGTGGATCCCCCCAAAGAAGCGGCTGTCGGCTGTCTCGGTGGCAATGCTCCAGAAATCTTCAAACGAGCGCGCCTTGAAGTCCACGTCGCGCAGCTCGTCGCGCGGGCGCCCCACGTGGGCGCTGTCCACAAAGGCCATGTTGTTGCCAAACATATCCATCAGCACCGTCGCCGCCGCCGAGGCCTGTATGGCATGCCCCGACGGGAAAGCCGGGAAAGGCGGGTCCGGCCAGAATGACTCCCAGGTTTCATCGATGTATTTGGGAATAAAGGTATTGGGCCGCTCTGAGAAAAAGTGGTATTTCCACTTCCAGCAGTTGATGAAGGCATCGGCCACGGCCATGCCCACCCGGGCATAGGTCTCGGCCCAGACGATCAGCTCTGGCTGCGTTTTGCGCAGGGCCAGCGTCGCCAGGTAGTAGGAATGTCCTGGTGGGGTGAAGGTTTCGTCCGGATCATCGCCCCACCAGATGGCGATCTCCTTCTGGGTCTGGGTCAGGCCCAGATCGGCCTCATATACCTGCCGAAACTGCTCGTAGTAGGGCGAGCCCGGCGTGGTGTCATAAGGAATAAAGTCCGGCAAGGGCAGGCCGGTATTTTCCTTCAGAAAGGTCCGATTTTCGCCCCAATAGGGATGCAGCGGATGGTGGCTGAAGGACTGCGCATAGAGCGGTGGTTGCCAGGAACCCGGAAAAACCGGATGGGTAAAGCTCTTGTCAAAATTGCGGAGGTAGGCCCGGTGGCCGCCATCCTGCTCGGCCCAGGCCGCAATGGCATCGGCCACTGCCCGGCCAAAGGCCACTGAACGCGTCGCCACCGCCGGGTCGGCGTAGTAGGCGGCATATTGATGATAGACTTCCGCCTCCAGGGCCGCGACCTTCTGCTTGTTGGTGTCGGCGGTCTGCCCGTAGATCGCCCCGTGGATCCGGGCTTGCGCGGCATTGAGGGCCAGCACCCAATCATAATCCGCCCCTGCCTCAGGCTGCGGCAGGCGGTCCAAGCCGTTGAGATAGCCGGCCATGCTCTGGTAATCCGGATAGCCCGGCACCACCGCCTCGTACATGGTAAGCCCGATGTAGCCCACTGCCCGGGAGGCGTAGGTCGGGGAGTTGGCCGGGGTGTACTGCGTGAGGTAGAGCGTCATCCGAGCCCAAGCCTCAGCTACCTGCTCTGGGCTGCGTACCACTTTCTGCGGGCCACAGGCGGTGCCCAGTACCATCAGCATCAGTCCCCAAAAGATTCGTGGATTCATTGTCAAAGGCTATTGCCGGCGGTAGGCTGTCACCGGCCCGCCATTGATACCAAACAAAAGGGTCTCGTTCAGGCGCAGGATGCTGCGCACATCGCCCGGAATACAAAAACCGGAACGCGGCTGGGGTATATAGGCAAAGTTACCCTGCCCATTGCCCCGCAGCAGCACGCCATAGTTGGCGTCCATCTGCCCTAGTCGTAGCTTGTAGTGGTGGTCGTTGCCACAGAGCAACAGATCTTGGTGTCCATCACCGTCAGCATCCCAGACGGCGATCGCATGTACCGGCGCATATTGCGCCGGCTTGGGCAGGGCTTTCGGCTTAAACTGCTGTCCGCCCTCATTGAGAAACAGGGTCGTCTCCAGATGGTCGGCGGTCAGATGGCCCGCCTTCTCCAGTGCCCCGGCCCCCAACACGCCTTCAAGGCTTTCCTCCGCATAGGCCGCATAGGAGGTATAGCGATCGCGCAGGGCGGTCAGCTGCTCCAGCAATTCGTCCCGGGTCAGATAGGGATAGCGCTGCCCTTGTATGTAGGTACAAAAAATTGGGTCGATGGCCCCATTCTCATCAAAATCGTCATAGAAAAGCTCGGCCGGGGCCTCGGGGCTGGCCGTCACCTGGCTGTTGGTCCCGTGGTTGCCCGCCACCAGGTCGGGATAGCCATCGCCATTCACATCGGCGAGGGTGAGGGTATTCCACCAGCCACGGTAGGGCCGCTCAAAGTACTGACGGCTCTGGTCCCGCAGCAACGCGCCCTGCGCGCCAAAGACCTTGATGGGCATCCATTCGCCCGCCACGATGAGCTCCTGTCGCCCGTCTTGATTCAGATCGGCCCAGGCAGCGGCGGTCACCATGCCCAGATCGGCCATTTCGGGGGCCAGCGTCGCGGTGCTTTCGGTGAAGGTACCCTGCCCGTCATTGAGCAGTAGATAGCTCACCGGGGCCTCCGGATAGCGGCCGGGCGTCACCCGCCCCC
>RFHL01001376.1 GCA_003696875.1 Bacteroidota bacterium
GTATCTTCCGGGATATTCGTCGACGAGCTGTCGGGTCCTATCGGCCAGAGCCGCAAACAGGCTGCACCCCTTTGAGCTCTCCATCCGGCGGCGGGCAAGTCCGTCCATCAGGTACTCAAGGGTCCTGGCCGAATCGCTGATGGCATAATCCAGCCGAACCGTCTCGCTGCGATAGGCCTCCACAGCGGGAGCTCTGCCATTATGAGCAAAAATCCATTCCTGGCCGAGGAAATTGAGGACAAAGGGATGGGCGTGGCACTCGTCGACCGGACCGCTGGTGCGAAACCTGACGTGGGCAATGATGATCTTACTGGAAATGACGCGGGTCAACCGCTCAAAACCGTCATGAAACCGCCCTTCACGGTAAGCCCAGGCCGCCGACTTTTCCACCATGGCCCGGTTTTTCTTGAAGAACCCAATACCCCAGCCGTCCATGTTCTTGCGGGCCTTGGCAGCGAACAAGGGCAGTGCCTTAGGCGCCGAGTACTGGGTTGCCGTTGACAGGGCAAAAAGATCGCACATGAAGCGTTCCTGCAGGTGAGGGACGCGGCTTTCGCCGCATTTCAGCCGGCCTTCACATCGCCGAGGTATAATACGTCCGGGCCCGCGACCACGAGGAATTTCCCCAAGGTGTCCGGCTCCGGTTTTATGGGCATCCATTCCTCATCGCTCAACCCCTCTTCGATGGAAGTCACCACAAGACTATTTCCAAATCTTTCAGATTCTCTCAAGAGCATCAGTTGGCGAAAGTTGGAAAAGGCGAAGAGCACCGACTCGTTAGCCAGAAAGAAAGCATATCTGCCGGGATATTCGGCCAGCAGGTTGCGGATGCTCTTGATCAGGGACCGGCCGAGTCCTCCGTACGGGGTATGCTGCAGGTAGCCCATCAGCTGGTCCCGCAAATACTCGAAGATACGAGCCGGATAGACGTCCACCTCGATCGCGGGTTGATGAACCGTCTGGTATTGATTGATCCCTTCCACAATACCGACATGCACAAACAGCCAGACATGATCCAAGAA